>JANQMQ010000533.1 GCA_028279995.1 Candidatus Phaeomarinibacter sp.
ATCTGCGCCCTGCAGTCATAGGGATTGCGCAGGAAAAACGTGACCTGATGGCCCCGGGCCGCCAGGGCCTCGGCCACCGGTGCCAGGCGGCGATAGTGCCCCAGGTTGTCGCCGCGCTCGTATCCGATCAAAACCCTTGCCAAGACTCAGTCCTCAACTCGACCTGGGCCGACAGATAACGCGCCCCGCATCGTTTCATCTCATGAATTCGTTGATAAATTGTTCTTGCCGTTGCCTGCAACCGGTAATTCGGGGTGCGCCGGGATTTAAGGTTGTGATAGGAGAATTACAGTTCCCGACCGGGATCGCCCGGTGGTGTCGCCGAAGATGCCGCCAAGCCTGCCAACAGGCTCTTGCGATCCGGGAATCGGGCCGAAGTGGGGGAAAAGGAGGGGAGGCGACGGTCATGAAGGTCGCGGTCATAACGCCATACTTTGACGAGGATGAGGACCTGCTGCGTGCTTGCCATGACAGCGTCATCGGCCAGACCCATCCGGTGACCCATATCATGGTGGCCGACGGGCATCCGCAGGCTTGGATCAACGCCTCGGCAGCCCAGCACATCGTCTTACCTGTGTCCCATAGAAACTATGGTGATACACCGCGGGCCGTCGCTTCCCTCGCCGCGATCGGGCAGGGCTTTGATGGCGTGGCTTACCTGGATGCCGACAACTGGTATCAGCCCAACCACATCGAAACCGTCGTCGAAATGCACAGGGCAACGGGAGCGGCCATCTGTTCGACCAACCGCAGCATCCATCGCCTGGACGGCAGCCTTCTCGGCTACTGCGAGGCCTCTGAGGGGGAAGACTTCGTCGACACCAACTGCTTGGCTGTTTTTGGGGAGGCTCTTGAATTGCTGCCGCAGTGGGCTTTGATGCCGGAGTGGGCTCATGCCTTAGGGGACCGCATGATGTGGCACATCCTGCGCCAGAGTCAGTTGAAGCGGGTCCATAGTCAGGCCAGAACGGTTTGCTACCGCTCGTCCTATGGATTTCACTACCGTAAGCTGGGCGAGGACCCGCCGCCAGGTTCTGCGCCTGCGGACCATTTCAACGAGGCGATTCGATGTTGGTATCAAAAGGGCTTCCCGCCCTTCCGAAACACGGGTGTTATTCGGCCACCAGATTGAAGGTATGACGTAGAGAGATGCCTGATGGATTTCGCTGCGATATGGAAAAGCCAGACAAGGGATTGCCAAGGCTGTGAGAATTGCCGTCGTTACACCCTACTACGATGAGACTGAGTCTGTTCTGCGAGCGTGCCATGACAGCGTGCGCGGGCAGACGCATGCCGCAACCCATATAATGGTCGCCGATGGGCACCCGCAGGCGTGGATTGATAGTTCTAGCGCGCAGCATATTGTTCTGCCGGTTTCGCACAGGAACTATGGTGATACACCACGTGCGATTGCGTCCGTCTCGGCGATCACGCAAGAATTTGATGGTATCGCCTATCTCGATGCCGACAACTGGTATCAGCCCGACCACATTGAAACCATCGTCGAAATGCGCAGGGCAACGGGGGCCGCCATCTGTTCGACCAACCGCAGCGTCCATCGCCTGGATGGCAGTCTTCTCGGCTACTGCGAGGCTTCGGATGGCGAGGACTTTGTGGACACGAATTGCCTGGCAGTGTTCAAGGAGGGGTTCTTCCTATTGCCCCATTGGGGGACGATGCAGCAGTGGACGCACTCAATAGGCGATCGTATGATGTGGCACATTTTGAGTACGAGTGAGTTAACCAGGACGCATCTGCCGCACTACACGGTGTGCTACCGCTCAGGCTACCATTTCCATTATCATGCGGCAGGCGAAGATCCGCCTGCCG
>JANQMQ010000569.1 GCA_028279995.1 Candidatus Phaeomarinibacter sp.
TGAACGTGTTCTGGGCCGCTTCGTCCGGCTGGAGCAAAGTCGCAACACACCCGGCAGTGGCCTTGGTCTCAGCCTTGTGAGTGCGGTGACGCGGCTTCACGGCGGCGAACTTCGGTTGGAAGACAACCAACCCGGCCTGCGGGTTGTAATTTCCCTGGCCCGCAGGGCACGGCGCAAACCAAGCGATATGGCGGCTGAGTAAGCGGCGCAGTCTATGACTACTCAACAACTGTCGTGGCGACCTCATTGACGACGCGGTTCTCAATAGCCCCGATGCCAGTGATATCGATGCGCACGACGTCTCCATCCTTGAGGAAGTGAGGCGGCTCCATTGCAGCGCCGACACCTTCCGGTGTGCCGGTGAAGATCAGGTCACCGGGTTCGAGTGTGAAGGCGGTCGTCAGGTGTTCGATCTGTTCGGGAAGCGTATGGATCATCTCGGACGTTGACGCATGCTGGCGCTGCTCGCCGTTCACCAGCGTCGTAATCGTAAGGGATTGAGCATCGTCAATTTCATCTGCGGTTACCATCCATGGGCCGACGGGACCATGCGTGTCGAAACTCTTCCCCATCTGCATGGTCGGTGTCCGGCGTTGCCAGTCGCGAACAGACACATCATTGCCGACCATGTAGCCAGCTATCACCTCATGCGCCCTAGCGGCCGGCACATGCCGGCATCTCTTGCCGATGACGGCGACGAGCTCACCTTCATAGTCGACCTTGTCTGATGCGACGGGTTTGTCGATGGCATCATGGGGACCAGCAATGCAGGTCCGCTGCTTATTGAACCAGATTTGATGCGGTGAGACTTCTCGCCCTGTCTCCGCGACATGCGCACGATAGTTGAGACCGATAGCGAGTATCTTGCCGGGCAGGTCGACCGGTGCCAGAAGGCTTACATCATCCAGGCTGACCGGTGCCACATCCCGGACAGCAGTTCCGATGGATGTCTGCAGGTCCACTCCCCGGCGTAGCAACCGAGTGAGGTCCGCCGGGATGTCAGAGCTGTCTGGAACACACCGCCCGCCCGCCTCATCGACCACAGCAAGGCTTTCACGACCTTTGTAAACAACTCTGGCAATCTTCATTCTGTCATCCTTTCAAATCCGGCCCAGACTTGTGCATACTACGATCTGATCAAACACGCATCGGGCTGATAACCGGGGGATACTGATGGAAATTCTGCTTGGCGTCATCGCAGTCGTGCTCATCGGTGGTTATGTCTGGTACGTGACGTTGATTGGGCGGCGGAACAGGGCGCTTGAAGCTCTGTCATCAATTGATGTTCAGCTACGCAAACGCCACGACCTCATCCCCAATGTACTGAAGGTAGCCCAGCGCTTCATGGAACACGAAAAAGAACTGCTCACGGAAGTGACGGAGCTTCGTGCCAATGCCATGTCGGACTATGACCGCAAGGACCCAGCAGCGATAAAAAACCACATTGAGGCCGAACGTCAGCTACAGTCCGGCATGATGCGGTTCTTTGCGACCGCGGAAGCCTATCCCGAGCTGCGCTCCGCAGAGACAATGACCAATGCTCAGGAAACCTATTCCGAAGTGGAGGGACACATTTCGGCAGCACGGCGCTTCTACAATGCGGCGGTGACTGACCTTAACAACGCAGTGCAGATATTCCCCGGCAGCCTGATTGCCAGTATTGCCGGCGTCCTGCCC
>JANQMQ010000574.1 GCA_028279995.1 Candidatus Phaeomarinibacter sp.
TCGGTTCAGGGTTTTGAGGATTGCAATTTCAGCATCGTCCTCATGGGGGAAATCCCCGGTCGTGCCTTTCTTGGTGAAGTCGTTAAGTGCGGCAAATACCCATGGCGCCCGCGTCTGCTCATAGGCGGCTGGGAAGAACTCTCGCCAAATCCCGGTAATGGGCGTGCCCGAGTTGGATCTTTCGTCCAGAAGACGCGCAAGCTCTGCTACCTGTCTGCATGAAAGCGACATTCCCTGGGCATATCCGGGATTGATGTGACAAATGGCGTCGCCTATCGGCAGCAGGCCTTCGGGGAACTGGGTCAGCTCGTGATAGTTGCGACGTCGGCTCTTGGGAAACAGATATTGGTGTGGGTCGTCCAATGGTGATGCATGTTGCAGCAGATCGTGGATGCGCTTGTCATGCAGGGTTGCAAGAAAACCCATGAAACCCGCCTGCGATCTTGGCGGATAGTCTCCAAGCCGTCCGGCAAGGGTAACCTGCCATCTGTTCCCTTCCACGCGGGCGATGGATCCGCCCCGCTTTGGATGCTCGCTCTTTCGGGCTGCGGAGATCAGAAAACCCACATCTTCGCCGAGCGCTTCGGGGTAATGAGGCTCAAAGAGATTTGAGCAATAGGCAAAGTCGCAGTTCACATGCGCTTCTGTCGGGAGTGGCATATCGAGATTCCTGAGCCAACTCAGAGTCTGGCTGACTTGCCCACTAGCATCCACAACAAGGTCCGCTGCAATTGTTTCGTCCACCACATCGAGGCGGACACCGCTTATGCGCCCATCCTCGAAGAGGGGATCTGTCACCTTGGCCTGATCCCGCAGGCACACATTGGGAAGTCGGGAAACTTCTTGGCGGATGCAATGCTCAAGCAGGGGGCGAGACTGAACGCGGGTGTGAGATGTTTGCCCAGTATTCCCGTTGGGTTCCGGTTGGAAGCGCGAAAGACGATATGTCCGCCCATGTTCGGTCAGGGCATACCACTGTGAGGGGCCTGCCACCTGACCGCCTTCGGCACTGAGACTGTCCTCCAGGTTTGGAAAGAGTTCCGAGAGGATCTCGAGGCCACCAGGCAGCAATGTATGAAGATGACGGCCTTGGGAGACGCCGTTTCTCAAATGTGGTCCTTCCGGGAACGTATCGCCGTCGACAATATGCACGTGGTCGAAATGGTCTGCGAGCACCCTTGCTGATGCCAATCCGGCTATCCCGCCACCCACAACAATCGCTGTGCCATATGGCATTGAACCGCCTCCAAAAATGCTTAGTATATTTAACCAGTAAGAATATCATATCAGTATGAATGATCGAGCGGTTTTTGCAAGGTTGGGGTGTTGATGAAGCAACAGCGATCCGGGTGTCCGATAAATCTGGCGGTGGAAATTCTGGGCGACAAATGGACCCTCGTGGTCCTTCGCGACATCATGCTGGGTGACCGGCGGCATTTTCGCGACCTGCTCACTCGGTCCGAAGAGGGGATTGCCGCAAATATGCTGTCTGATCGTCTGAAGATGCTGATGACACATGGGATTCTGACACGCGCCGACGATCCGTCGCACAAGCAGAAGGGCATCTACAGCCTGACAGAACGGGGAATCGAGCTGCTGCCTGTCATTGCACAGATGGCTGTGTGGGGACGCAAGTATCTGCCCGCGTCAAGCGAACATTCCAAGATGGCGGCCGTACTTGAAAAAGGTGGCCCGAAACTCTGGACAGGAATGATGCGCAAGCTCCGCAAGGAGCATCTTGCTTGATCAGGTGGCGGCTGTTTTTCTGAGTGCCCCGCGAAGCATGGCAGCGTAGAGCCGCTGGCGCAGGTTGGCCGGCGCTTCCAGTTGCATGCGTGCAACGGCTTCTTCTTCCGCCGCCGTTCCCTTGCCCAAACCGGACCTGGCGAGGCTGAAAGCGGACAAGGGGGAAGTGGCGGCCGTTCGCATTTCGCCAAGAGCCGGGATCAGGCGTTGCTCCGTGTCGGTAAAGTCCGAGCCGAAAGGGAAGGAAGGGAGATCCCCTTTTTCCCGTGTGGCCGCGAGCTTGCGGGACAGGGTTTCCGGCGTGTTGTGGCGGGCCCGTTCAGGAATGACATAGTCCGCCGGCAGCTTTCCAGCTTTCTTCGCTTGTTCCATCAGTTCGGGCTGAAAGCGGCTGTCTGTTATGGCCAGCATGGCGGCGATCACCTCGGCATCCGACTTGCCGCGAAGGTCAGCGACACCGTATTCGGTCACCACGATGTCTCTGAGATGACGCGGGATGGTGGTGTGGCCGTAGGACCAGCGAATGTTGCTTTCAGCTCCTTGTGCGCCTTCGCGCGTTGAGCGAATGGCGATGATTGAGCGTGCGCCTTCCAGGGCAAAGGCCTGAGCTACGAAGTTGTACTGGCCACCGACACCTGACACCACGCGGCCATCTTCCAGTCCGTCAGACACGACGGCGCCCATCAGCGTGGCCATCATGCCGCTATTGATGAAGCGGGCATTGGTCCGGGCCCGCCGCTTTTCTTCCTCTGGTCCGTAGAGTTCATTGACGTAGGAGACCGGCCGCATGGCGATGCGGGCACGCTTGGTTTCGTCCATGTCACGCAGCCGCTGGTAGAAGTCAGACGGACCTAGGAAGAAGCCAGCCTGAAGGCAGACACCGTCAACCTCCCTTTTGAGAACGTCTGCCTCAATGAGATCCAGAAAAGCCGGTACGAACATTTCACTTGCCCCGAAGAGGCCGGAGTCGAATGTCTCCAGTTCGCATGGCCCGGCGATGTCCCGGCCTTCGAGGCTTGTGATGGCCTCGCGAAAATCATCGTTCTTGGTGTGACGCATGATCAGCCCGGCCGCGACTGCGTCGCCGATGGAACCGATACCGATCTGAAGGGTCCCGTGGTCAGGCACAAGTCGGGCGATTTGCAGGCCGATGGCATGGTCCGTCAGGCTCACAGGTTCGCGCGGGGGGGCAAAGAGCGGCCAGGTGTGGCCTTCCAGAACATGGTCGACGTCGCTTTCGGCATATTCCGCGTCCCCACCCATGAACGGCAGGTTGTCGTTCACTTCGGCCACCATGATGGGACTGATGACACCGGCATCCCGTGCATTCAGTAGATCAACGGTGAGGTCTGGATTACAGCTTAGGGATACATGCGGGCCGTTCGGTGTGTCGCGGCGGGCAACGATCTGCGCGAGAACATTCGGTTTGCGATCAAGGATCGCGCCAAGAGCATGGGTGTAGTTAGCGGAAATGTAGTTTTGCTGGGCTGCTGGCGTTGAGAGCCATTTCCCTGCCAGGAAAAAGAACTCGATGATGGTGATGTTGTCCGGCAGCATGCCTTTGCGCAGTGGTTTGACGTAGTCGAGTTCCGGGTAATCGCCGAACAGTCTGTCAATCACCGGTCTGATGAAGGCACGCTCAAGCTCATTCCCCGGATTGGGCTTTTCCAGTGTCAGCGCTGTGAGGATTGTCAGCGAAACTGATGGGTTGGCCATGGCTTTGGCGAACAAGGCGTTGCAGGTGAGGTTGGCCTTACCAAGTCCCAGCGGCATGGCGAGAACAATGTCGCCTCCGGTTGCAGAAATAATCTCTTCCGCGAGCGTTGCTGGGTCTGTGTGGTGCTTGGTCATGGGTCAACCTTGGCTGGCGGACGCGCGGTCCCGCATTGTTCTATCGCAAATGGAC
>JANQMQ010000584.1 GCA_028279995.1 Candidatus Phaeomarinibacter sp.
CCTGATAAGCCGCAGCAATGGCCTTGACTTCAGCTTCCGAGAAACCCGGACCGCCTTCATCACCGAGGTTGCGGTACTTGAGGAATTTCAGCCCGTGGCACGCGGCACAAACTTCCTTGTAGACCTGAAAGCCACGCTGGAGGGCTGCACGGTCAAAGGTACCGAACGGACCTTCCCAGCCCCACTGAATGTCCTGCGGCTTCTTGTACTCGCCCGCTGCCTGCACGGCACTGGCTCCGGAGAAAACCAGCGCTGCGGCAATGGCGGCACCGACGAATTTGGATGAGAACTGGCGCATCTGCGTCTCTTTCATCTTCTTAAGCATTACGGTCAGGTGCCGCGGTCGCCCCGGCCGGAGCGCCACCCCCACCGGATGAACCATCCGAATGGCTGCGCCCGTTTTCAGCCAGCACAGCATCGGAAATGCTGGTCGGTACAGGCTTGGGCGTCTCGATGAGACCGAGGACGGGCATGACAATCAGGAAGAAAGCGAAATACGCCGCTGTAAAGATCTGCGCAGCAAGCACGTATCCGCCTTCAGCAGGCTGGCCGCCGAGCCAGCCCAGCACCAGGCAGACACCGACAAAGATCCAGAAGAACTGCTTGTACAGCGGGCGATAGCGCGCCGACTTCACCTTGGACGTGTCCAGCCATGGCAGGAAGAACAGGATGGCAATCGCCGCGAACATGGCAATCACACCACCCAGCTTCGCTGAGATCGGACCAATGTCGAAAGTAATCGCACGCAGGATCGCGTAGAACGGCAGCAGGTACCATTCAGGCACAATGTGCGACGGCGTCACCAGCGGGTTGGCCTCCACGTAGTTCACGGCATGGCCCAGCACGTTGGGATCGTAGAACACGAAGTAGGCGAACAGGATCGCGAAGATCGTCAGCGCGAACGCATCCTTCATTGTGTAGTACGGATGGAACGGCACCGTGTCCTGCTTGTCCTTTACCTCTACGCCCGTCGGGTTGTTGTTGCCCGGCACATGCAATGCCCAGATGTGGAGGAACACCACGCCGGCAATCATGAACGGGAAGAGATAGTGCAGCGAGAAGAAGCGGTTGAGCGTTGCGTTATCAATCGCAAAGCCGCCCACGAGCCATGTCTGCAGCGGTTCACCCACAAGCGGGATGGCGCCAAACAGGGCGGTGATCACATTGGCGCCCCACAGGCTCATCTGGCCCCAGGGCAGCAGATAGCCGAGGAAGGCAGTAGCCGTCATCAGCAGGTAGATGATGACACCAAGAATCCAAAGAACTTCACGCGGGGCCTTGTAGGAACCGTAGTAGAGACCGCGGAACATGTGCAGATACACGGCCAGGAAGAACATGGACGCGCCGTTGGAGTGCACATAGCGCAGCAGCCAGCCATAGTTCACGTCCCGCATGATTTTCTCAACACTGGCAAAGGCCAGGTCCACATGCGCGGTGTAGTGCATCGCAAGGATGATGCCGGTAACGATCTGCACAGCAAGGCAGAACGTCAGGATGCCGCCGAAGGTGTACCAGTAGTTCAGGTTTTTAGGCGTCGGAAAGTTGATCGCCGTGTCATGGGCCACCCGCATCAGCGGAAGGCGGTCATCCATCCACTTCGCAAAGCCGTTTGACGGCTGATATGTCGATTCGTGAGCCATGTATGCCTCGTCTTGTGCGTGCTTGTCTCTAGCGTGCGGGTTGGATTAGCCGATGCGGATGCGTGTGTCGGACAGGAATTCGAGTGGCGGAACCGGAAGGTTTTCCGGTGCCGGGCCACGGCGAATACGGCCTGCCACATCGTAGTGCGAGCCGTGGCACGGGCAGAACCAGCCACCGAAATCACCCTGATTGGTAAGCGGCACGCACCCAAGGTGAGTACACACGCCGACAAGCACCAGCCACTTCTCACTGTCCGATGCAGCGCGGTTGATATCCTCAGCGTCAGCAGCCGGGTCGATATTGGCATTGCGCGCAATCGGGTCAGGAAGCTCGTCCAGGGTGACGGCTTTTGACTCTTCAATCTCAGCCGGTGTGCGGTGGCGGATGAAAATGGGCTTGCCGCGCCACATGATCGTCACCACCTGACCTTCAGCAACATTGCTGATGTCCACTTCCGTGGACGCCAGGGCGCGCGTGGAAGCGTCCGGGTTCATCTGGTCGACCAGCGGCCACACGGCAAAGGCGCCGCCGACAGCGGCAAACGCGCCGGTGGCCACATACAAGAAGTCGCGACGGGTGGGCTCTTCGCCTGCCTCGGTCACTGCTGAATTAGCGTCTGCCAACGGATGGATCCTCCGGACTTGGATATTCGGTCATGCGCCCCGGCAAGGGCTGCATAATGGTCTAACCAGCAACGAAAAACGACGCGGAATTGTTGGTAGGACTCATGGGTACGCTTACTGAAAAGCTGGCGCGTCGCTTCGTTCTTTTGCCACCCGTGACGCTAAATTGTCCACCCCCGTGGGGTTATGTGGCACGATGACGCAAGTTTTCGCTGCCAAGTGACTGATATGTCTGGCAAAAGCACCAGCGGAGACACGACGCCGCAGCCCCTCCGCTGCCCTCTGCCCTGACCTGTTGAGCGAGTCACACCAATGCGCCTGGCGCTCTTTGAGCCCGATATCCCCCAAAATGCGGGCACGATCATGCGAATGGCGGCCTGTATGGGCGTCGCTGTGGACATCATCGAGCCCTGCGGTTTTACCCTGTCAGACCGGCGGTTCCGGCGTGCCGGCATGGACTATCTGGATCATCTGGACCTGGCCGTGCACCCGTCCTACGAGGCATTCGCATCTGCGCCTGCCAGAACCGGCAGCCGCACCATCCTGCTGACCACGAGGGCAGACACCGCTCATCACGAAATCACCTATCAGCCTGGCGACACGCTGATGGTCGGTCGCGAAAGCGCAGGCGTGCCTGACCATGTCCACGAAGCTGCGGACCTCTGCGTCAAAATACCCATGCAGTCGATCCCATCTTTGCGCTCGCTCAATGTGGCCATGGCAGCCTCCATGGTACTTGGCGAGGCGCTGCGCCAGACAGGGCGGTTTCCGACCCTGACATCCGCACACAAGATTGACGACCCAACGGTCGCACATGCACACACTGCAACTGGAGTATCCCCGTGAGTGATGCCGCCCTTTCCCATCCAAACACCGCCGATTACGTCAGCGAAGACCACAAGGCCACGGCTGCGGCCTGGTTCCGCCAGCTGCGGGACGACATCTGCGCAAGCTACGAGAAAATCGAAGATGAGCTGACCGGCACCTACGCGGACAGACCAGCAGGTCGCTTTGAGCGCACGCCATGGGAGCGTGGTGATGCCGGCGAAGACAAGGGCGGCGGCGAGATGTCCATCATGAAGGGCCGCGTCTTTGAAAAAGTCGGCGTCCACATCTCGACGGTCTACGGCGAATTCTCGGAAGAATTCCGCCAGCAGATTCCCGGCGCCGAAGACGATCCGCGCTTCTGGGCCAGCGGCATCTCCCTGATCGCCCACATGCAGAACCCCCACGTGCCTGCCGTCCACATGAACACCCGCCACGTGGTCACCACCAAGGGCTGGTTCGGCGGCGGCGCCGACCTGACACCGGTGCTCAACCGCTACCGCAATCAGGAATTTGAAGATTCCGTCGAGTTCCACGCGGCGATGAAAGCCTCCTGCGACCCTCACGGCGCGGACTACTACAAGCGCTTCAAGGAGTGGTGCGACGAATACTTCTTCCTCCCCCACCGCGATGAGCCGCGCGGCATCGGCGGCATCTTCTATGACCGTCACAACACCGGTGACTGGGACAAGGACTTTGTCTTCACGCAGGATGTAGGCCGGGCCTTCCGCGACATCTACCCAACGCTGGTGCGCAAGCGCATGAATGATCCGTGGACGGAAGAAGAACGCGAAGAGCAACTCATCCGCCGCGGTCGCTATGTGGAGTTCAACCTGCTTTACGACCGTGGCACAACGTTTGGCCTCAAGACGGGCGGCAATGTGAACTCCATCCTGTCGTCCATGCCGCCGGAAGTTAAGTGGCCGTAACGGGGCCTTCGATCAGGGCACAAAGCCCGCTTCGAGCATAACAAAGGGGACGGTCACGCATGACCGTCCCCTTTTTGTATCGGCTGACATATGCAGGGGTATGCCGTTCGTGGAGGGGGACTCCACACGGGGTACGGCACAGCATCTGCCAGCCAATCGTTGGTCGCCTCAACCGGCGCTTACCGAACTGACTCAGTCCTTGTAGTCAGTACCGCGATACTTGAGATCATGACCATGCTTCTGGTCTTCATGGTGCGCCTTGTACGACGCGCCCCGGTATTTGACCTCTTCGCCTTCCTTGTACTCGTGGTGGGCTTCAACATCCTTGTTGCCGCCCTTGTTCTCCATGCCGCGATAGATCTTCTTTTCAGACATATTCTCACTCCGAAGTCGTCAGAACGGATCAGGTCCGTTGCCAAAGCCATGGCGTTCTGTCTTTCCTGAGTGCGCCGCCCGAAGCCTGTTCGGGGCAGCGCGAAACGTCACGCCACTATTGCTACAAATCGACGGACACAGCTGATGACACAGTCCGTCGGCTTGAACTTTTGACGCATGCCCAATGCGGCAGATGACAAGACCAAGTCTTGAAACCAGCCCCTCAAGTCTTGTCGTCATTAACCACGTAAGCAACAGAAAAATAAGAGTTTTTCGCGGTTTTTGCGGTCCGTTTTGCCGCGTTTTTCATCAACTGCTCAAGCATTGAACAGGTTGGGGGGCGCGCGCAGCGACATGGCCGGATCTGACCATAAATCAGGCTCACGAATACATCGCTCAACTTGTGGGCAAATGTGGTCTCGATTAGGCCTATTGCCGCAAAGATCGCTAGTAGATCGTCGCCTGCACAACGGCCTTCAAGCGCTCGATGATGGAGAACTCGTCCTCGGTGAAATCGGAGTCGATCCACCACTCTTCCACTTCGTCGCGCACGCGGCCGATCTCCGGGCCTTCAGGTACCCCGGCAGACATGATCATGGAGCCCGTCAGCGGCAGTTCAGGACGCTCCCAGCTATCCGCCATGGCCAAAAGCGCCCGCCACTGGAAGGCATTGGTGGTCTTGCCGTCTTCGGCCCATCCAAGCATCACCCGGTCCTTGAAGAGCTGGAGCCCCATATTGTAGAGCGCCCGCCGCACTTCGCGCA
>JANQMQ010000587.1 GCA_028279995.1 Candidatus Phaeomarinibacter sp.
CATCAACCGGCCTGCCCGTCGCCGCCGTATTCGGGGCGGATGATCCGACCGTCCTGCCAACCAGTGCAGACAAGCTGCGCGACCTGGTGCCGGACGCCGACGTCCACATGCTCGAGAACGCCGACCATGGGCTCAACTACAAGCGGTTTGAGACCTCAAACCCGCTGCTGGCGGACTTCTTCAGGCCCGGGACCTAGCCCTTGCGGCAGGGGTCCCGGCGGCGGTAGAAGATGGCATCAGCAGTTACACATGCAGGGAATCCGAAAGATGGCCGGAGCAGTCGTACCCAAATTCAGAAACGACGAGGCGGTAGCGATTATCGAAGTCGGCGTGAAGGAATTTTACTGCACGGGCGCCAGCGCACCCCACGACCACCCGCATGTCTATCTGGACATGGGCGCCGACGATGAGATCATCTGCCCCTACTGCTCAACACTCTACCGCCTGAACACATCCCTCAGGGCGACCGAAAGCATCCCGCCGACGGCCATTCTGATTCCCGAACTGACGGGCGACGACCGGCGCTAGCCTCACCTGCTTCAGACCACCGCTTACGCTTCAGGTAATTGGCCGAAGCACCTGATCTCCCGATGTTGGACGCACAAGCGACACCACCGGGAGACACACATGTCACGCAAGACGCTCTATCTCGCCCTGACGATCATCGGCATCATCATGCCGTACATCTATTTCGTGCCGTGGTTTCTGGACAATCCCGGCGATATTGTAGGCTTTCTGACACTGGCGACCGCCAACCCCATCGCGACCATGCTGACATGGGACATTCTCATCTCGGCGCTTGTGCTTGTGGTGTTTGCTCTCGGCCATCTGACGCAGCTTGGTACCGGCAAGATCGTCATGGTCATCGCCAGCACCTTCCTGATCGGAGTCTCTTGCGGCCTGCCCTTGCTGCTTTACTTCCGCGAAGGAGAGAATGCCTAAAGGCGCACAAGGGCTGTGGATTCTGATAGCTGCCCTGAGCCTTGTGTAACTTGTCTTTGTAACGGCGCTGTCGCAATTTCGTGCGGTATTTTACTCCCTGCCGGACAACATAGCTGACGTCTCTCCATGAGGCGGGCGCTTGTTCCAGGCAGCCAGATATTTGGCCGACACGGCAAAAGGAACAGCATGCGCACTCTGAAAACATACGACGACTGGAAGCATTGCATTACAGAACTCTGCGGCATCCCTCTCACGCCATCCTATGTGGAAGAACGACTGGCGGCGCTTCGTAACCCTCAAGACGACAAGACACGGAAGTTCGTCGCGACCTGGGGCGAGGCCCACCTTGCATGTGTAATCGGTTGGTTCGAGCAGGCGGAGCGCGACGTACGATGAAACTCAAGACTCATGGCCGCTACGATTACAGCCCCCTCCCCGGACGGCCTCACTACGAATGGCCCGACGGCAAACGCCTTGCTTTCTACGTCGCCGTCAATGTGGAGCATTTTCACTTCGGCGAGGGGCTGGGACACACACCGTCCTATGCAACACCCCAGCCCGATGTGAGGAATTATGGCTGGCGAGACTATGGTTTGCGCGTCGGAATCTGGCGGCTCTTCGACCTCTTCGACGAATTGGAGATGCCGGCCTGCCTTTTGGTCAATTCCACCGTCTATGACTATGCACCGCAGATCCTTGAGCGTGCGCGCGCAAGGGGTGACGAGATTGTCGCGCACGGCCGCACGAACTCGGAACGCCAGGGTGATCTCGATGAATCAGACGAGCGCGCATTGATCGCTGAAACGACGGATACGATCACTCAACATGAAGGCACCGCACCACGGGGCTGGTTGGGGCCCTGGATTTCAGAGACCGGCGTGACCCCCGACCTGCTCAAAGAGGCAGGCTATTCCTATGTCATGGATTGGCCGCTCGATGACCAGCCGGTCTGGCTTACGACACGCGCCGGTCCGCTGCTGGCGATGCCCTACCCAGTGGAAATCAACGACGCACCGGCGATGCTCACTCGCCACCACACGGCTGCGGACTTTACCGGCATGATCGTCGATCAGTTCGACGAGATGCTTCGTCAGTCGGCCAAGCAGCCGCTCGTCTGCTCGATCTCACTTCACACGCCCATCGTCGGACAGCCCTTCCGGTTCGCCCAGCTCCGACGTGCGCTTCAGCACATCCGAACGCATGCCGACAGTGAACACGTATGGTTCACGCGGCCGAGCGCGATTGCAGATCACGTCGTGAATCTGCCGCAAGGCGTGGTGCCCGGCTCACAGGCATAGACATTGAAAATACTCATCGTCATCTCCTGCAGCCTGCCGTTGCTGCTCCACTTACGTGAAAGCGAAACCGCGTGACCTCCCGCCACCTCCTCATGGCCCTGTCTGTTGCATTCGGGGCCATGGGGCTTTTTTTCGTCCTGTCGCCAAGCGTCACATTGAGCTTCTTCGACTGGATGGTCTATGGCGGCACGGACGCGAGCCCGGTGCCCGCCTCCCTCATGGCAGGAGAAACACGCCGCTATGCGGGCTTCATCTACCAGGTACTCGGCGCGGTTATCTTCGGCTGGGCGATCCTGCTTACGCTTGTTGCCCGGGGTCCTGAAAAAGCAGAGACGTCCCCGGACAGGATCAGCGGCTGGATGTGGCGGTGTCTTGCCCTGTCCTTAGGCGGCTGGTTCGTTCTGGATACGTCCATGTCACTTGTCACGGGCTTTTGGCAGAACGCGGTGTTCAACACCCTATTCGGCATCAGCGCGGCAGTGCCATTGCTGCTGTGGAGACGCAGGCTGATCAGCTAAATCGCCGCAGGCGACGGTTTCAGGTTGCCAACTACCCAAGAAGAACAAATAGTGAACTTTCTATTCTCTCTCTTGGTCCGCGCCAGATGCCCCGCCCCGTCAAACCCATTCAACAGCGTCTCGCCATATTGGCCGATGCCGCCAAATATGATGCTTCCTGCGCCTCAAGTGGCGCTGGAAACAGGACGTCGCTGAAGTCTGGCGGCATCGGCTCGACCGAAGGCATGGGCATCTGCCACGCCTACGCCCCGGACGGGCGCTGCATCTCCCTGCTGAAGATCCTGCTGACCAACGCATGCATCTATGACTGCGCGTACTGCATCAACCGGGTTTCGAGCAATGTGGAGCGGGCCGCGTTCACGCCCGCCGAAATTGCCGACCTCACAATGGCGTTCTATCGGCGCAACTATATTGAAGGGCTGTTCCTGTCGTCCGGCATCATCCGCTCGTCGGACTACACGATGGAGCTGATGCTGGACGCGATCCGCCGCCTGCGCCGGGAGCACAAGTTCGGCGGCTACATCCATATCAAGACCATTCCAGAATGCGCGCCGGATCTGCTGACCGAGGCCGGAAAGCTGGCGGACCGCATGTCCATCAATGTCGAACTGCCGACCCCGGCAGGCCTCTCCCGGCTGGCGCCTGAGAAGAACGCCGGCACCATCCGCAAGGCCATGGGGGCGCTCCGCATACAGATTGATGATGCGGTGGCAGCCCGAAAAGACAAGGCGCTGCGGCGCGCCAAGCCGCCCCGCTTTGCCCCCGGCGGTCAGTCGACACAGATGATTGTAGGCGCAGATGACGCAGACGACGCCACGATCCTCAGGACCAGTGCAGGGCTGTATGCAGGCTATGGTCTGCGGCGGGTCTACTACTCCGCCTTCAGCCCCATTCCCACACCGTCCGTTACCCTGCCGGCAAAACCGCCTCCGCTACAACGCGAGCACCGGCTGTATCAAGCCGATTGGCTGCACCGCTTTTATGGTTTCGAGATGCCGGAAATCGAGTCCGCCACCCGAGGCGGCATGCTGGATTTGGATATCGACCCCAAGCTCGCCTGGGCACTGAACAACCGCGGAAAGTTCCCGGTGGACGTCAACCGGGCAGACAAGGCCATGCTGTTGCGCATCCCCGGTATTGGGACCACGGCGGTCAGCGCCATTCTCAGGACTCGGCGACATAGATCACTGCGGCTGAGTGATCTCGGCAAGATGACCCGTACGTTGAAACGTGCCCTGCCCTTTCTCATCGCAGCCGACTGGCAGCCTGGCAAGCTGCTGGATGCCTCGGGCCTTGAAGCCTCCCTGCGCAAGCCAAAGCAGCTGGACATGTTCGCGCCATGAGCAGCGTTATCTACACCGTCGAGCTCGAACATGCCGCAGATGTACAGACATGGCGCGCCGCAGCCCGACGGCTTGATGCCGCAAAGATCCCACCTCAAGACATAGACTGGCGGATCGCCGGGACGGAACAGGCAAGTCTGCTGCCGGACATGTTTCAGACAAGGGCCAGGTCATGGCAGACGCTGCCGGACGCGGGAGCGCGCAAGGTGCCCGCCATGTTCCTGACACTCGCCAACCGGATTGTGTGCCACAGCGCAGCAGATCGCTTTGCACTGGCTTACCGGCTCTATCAGCGCCTGCGCAATGAACCGGACCTGCTGTCCATCGCGTCCGACAGCGACGTGCATCGCGCCCACACCCTGTCAAAGGCCGTGTCGCGTGACGCCCACAAGATGAAAGCCTTCGTCCGATTCCGCGAGGTGGAAAACGTGGCTGACCCACAGGGCCCGCCCCACTACGTGGCGTGGTTTGAGCCGTCACATCATACGCTGGACGCGACGGCGCCGTTTTTCGTACGCCGTTACACGGGGCAAAGCTGGTCCATCCTCACACCCGGTCGCTGCGCCCATTGGGACGGCGCAGCGCTGACCATGACCCCCGGCGTGCCGAAATCCGCAGCACCCTGTAGCGATCCGGCCGAGGACCTGTGGCGCACCTACTTCGCCAGCACGTTCAATCCTGCGCGATTGATGGTCAAAGCCATGACCGCGGAGATGCCGAAGAAATACTGGAAGAACCTGCCCGAGGCATCGCTTATCGCGCCACTGATCGAAAATGCCCGCTCACGTCGGGACGAGATGATTGACGCAGCGCCGAAACCTGCCGCCCGAACAACGCGGATACGCGAGAACCACAGAAACGCCGCGTCGCTGCTGGCAGACAGCAACATAGAATCCCTTGCTGATCTGGCGAAAGTGGGTGCGGCGTGCACCCAATGCCCTCTCCACACATGTGCCACTCAGGCCGTTGCCGGCGAAGGCGCGACCGACGCTGCCCTGATGCTGGTCGGCGAGCAACCCGGTGACCAGGAAGACATCACGGGACGCCCCTTTG
>JANQMQ010000590.1 GCA_028279995.1 Candidatus Phaeomarinibacter sp.
CATCTTGGCGGCGCGGTGCTTCAGGCCCTGGAAGGATCCAATGACAACGCCGAACTGCTTGCGCTCCTTGAGATAGTCCATGGTGCGCTCATAGGCTTCCTGCGCACTGCCGAGCATCTCGGCGGCGAGGCCAATGCGGGCGCGGTCCAGTGCCTCGTCGAGAATGGCGAAGCCGCCGTCGACATTGCCGAGCACGTGGTCATGGCTGACCTTCACATCCTTGAAGGTGATCTCGGCGGCGTTGCGGCTGTCCACCATGATGTGGCGGTTGCGGGTGATGCCGTCGGCATCCGCATCGACGATGAAGAGCGTGACGCCGGTCTTGTCGCCCGGCTCCGAGTGGGTGCGGGCTGAGACGATCAGCTTGCCTGCCACGTGGCCGTCGAGCACGAAGGACTTGGTACCGTTGATGACGAAGCCGTCGCCGTCCTTGTCGGCGGTGGTGGCGATCTTCGCAGGGGCATGGTGCGCGCCTTCATCCATGGCCATGGCCATGACGAGATTGCCTGCGGCGACTTCCGGCAGCAGGGACTTCTTCTGCTCTTCGGAACCGCCGATCAGCAGGGCGGAGGTGCACAGCAGTGAGGTCGACACCAGCGGCGAGGCGGCCAGGGTACGGCCTGCTTCTTCGAGTACGAGGCCGAGGCCGCGATAGCCGAAGCCTGCCCCGCCATACTCTTCAGGAATAACAATCCCGGCGAAACCCATCTCGGCCATCTGGGACCAGAGATTGGTGTCGAAGCCATTGTCGTCCTTGCTGTCGCGCAGGCGGCGCAGTTCTGTGACCGGTGACTTTTCGGCGATGAATCCCTTCGCGCTGTCGCGCAGGATCTGTTGTTCTTCGTTGAGTACAAAGCTCATGAGCCCGTCTCCTTCAAATATGTATCGTAGCGCTTGAAATGTCCGGGTGCCGATTAATCGGGCAGGCCCAGCACGCGCTTGGCAATGATGTTGAGCTGTACTTCCGACGTACCGCCTTCAATGGAGTTGGCCTTGGAGCGGAGCCATGCACGGGTGTTGCCGATTTCGGCTGCGTCGTAGGTCTCGTCTGGTTCCCAGCCGAGCATTTTTGTCCCCATGCTTTCGATCAGCAGCTCGTATTTCCGCTTGTTGAGTTCCGTGCCGAAGTACTTGAACACGGAAGACGTGGCGCTGACATCGTTGGCGGCTTTTGCTTCTTCCTGCACGCGGCGCATGGTCAGGGCGAAGGCTTTTGAGTCCATGTTGTGCTTGGTGATGTGTTCGCGAACAACCGGGTCTGCGACCTTGCCGTTGTCGTCGCCGAGATATTCCTTTGCGGCACCGGCAAGTGTCTGGCCGGTGGCACCGGACAGCGCACCGCCAAGGCCCATGCCGGAGATCATGGCGCGTTCGTGCTGCAGCAGACGCTTGGCAATGGTCCAGCCCTTGTTGACTTCACCAACGAGCTGCTCCGCGGGAACCTTCACATCGTCGAAGAACGTTTCGCAGAAGGGCGAGTAGCCTGAGATCAAACGGATCGGCTTAGTGGAGACCCCTTCGCTGGCCATATCGAACAGCAGGAACGAGATGCCGTCATGTTTCACGGTTTTGTCCGTGCGTACGAGGCAGAAGATCCAGTCAGCCTTGTCTGCGTAAGACGTCCATACCTTCTGGCCGTTGACGACGTAGTGGTCACCAGTCAGTTCCGCGCTGGTCTGCAGACCGGCAAGGTCTGAGCCGGCACCGGGTTCGGAGTAACCCTGGCACCAGCGGATTTCGCCGCGGACGATTTCCGGGATGAAGCGCTGCTTCTGCTCTTCGCTGGCAAATTCGAGCAGTGCCGGCCCAAGCATCCAGAGGCCGAAGGAGTTCAGCGCTGGACGCGCCTTGATGCGGCGCAGTTCCTGCTGCAGCACCATGTTCTCTTCCTTGGAGAGGCCGCCGCCGCCATAGGCTGCGGGCCACATGGGGGCCGTCCAGCCCTTGGCGCCCATGGCGTCCAGCCACTTCTTGGAGTCCGGGTTCTTGTAGGTGGCGTTGCGGCCGCCCCAGACCACTTCTTCTTCCGGCATTGGCGTGCGCATGGAAGGGGGGCAGTTTTCTTCAAGCCAGGCTTGAACGTCTTTGCGGAAGGCTTCGAGATCGGCCATGGGTCTCTCCCTGACAGGGTCAACTTATGTGTGATTTTCTGTCAGGGAATATAAAGGGATGGAGCCACAAGGCGAGTCCTGAATCTGCAGCCCGGTTTGCCTTTCAGGCGGGCTTAAAAGCGGGGTGGAGGGCGTCCGAAGCGGTCACCATTGGGCGGTCCGCCGGGCCGGGCCCCTCGATTTCCGCCGGGGCCGCCTTGGCCGCCACGTCCGGGTCGCAGACTGGTAAAGCTGTGGGACGGCGTGCCGGAAAAACAGCGGGGGATCACCGGCCAGTCTGCGGTCAGGAAATAGGCATAGGTGCCGTCCGGAAATTCCGGTGTGACGGTGACCGTGCCGTTGCATTCGTCGAGGGTTCCATGACCTTCGACATATTCATAGTCGGCCACAAACGTCCCGTCATAGTAGCCGCCCGGCGTCGTGCTGCCGCCGCGCCCACCGGCGACAGGTTGGCGGGTGCCCTGCTTCAGCCTGTAGCTGGAGCGGTGCTCGATAATGGGGGAGGCGGGGTCATCCCCGTTCAGGTGGCCGTATTTCGCGTAAATGGGAAAACCATCCGCTGCCCAGCCGACAAGCGCTGAGTGGTGATCGCGGCTGATGCCCAACTCGTTCATCAGACCGGTCGGCAGGCCGTGATAGTGATAGGAGCCATCCGGCTGCACATGGGCATTGTTGGCGTCGACGCCCAGAGACACGGCTCCGGACAGGGGCTCGTATTGCCAGGGGCCGCGCTGGCCCTGATACCACTCGGCAGCGCCGGGATCGAAGACCACACCGCTGACCGCGATGCCGAACGGGTAGCCGCGCGCTTCGGTGGTCCGGCTGGCGCGTGTCGGGGTGGCGTCCAACACGAAATTGTAGGTCTGCGTTCTGATGCGGTGTGGGTTGCCGGACGAGGGAAAGCGACCGACGGCGTGGTTGGGGATGCCGTTGGCGGTGATGCGCCGCTCGTCACCCACCACCTCCATGGTGAAGCGGCTGGTGCCGGGCGGGTTTGTGTCCGCGGGCTTGCGGTCGAGATCGCCATCTGATTGGAGGACCGTATGGGCGCGGGTGCGCTGGCCCATCTGGGCGGCAGCCGTTGCGACCATGCCGGCGGCGAGGATCAGGGCCATGGCCGGGATCAGGCCGGACCGGGCGGAGGGGCGCAGAACGCTTTTCATTGTCGAAGCCTTTGATGCGTTTTAGGCAAATGTATCAGCCTTCAACGGGGCCTG
>JANQMQ010000605.1 GCA_028279995.1 Candidatus Phaeomarinibacter sp.
TCGTCATCAGGAACGCGCTGTAGGTGACGTCAAATGCCCGCGAGTAGATGTGCAACGCCAAGTGTGGGTTGCCGGTCAGGCTCAGCGCGCGCTGGATGAAGTCGCGGTGTTGCTCGGTGCTGAGCCTGAACTTCTCATCAGCAAGGTTCTGCCTGTCGAAGCCAAGGCCGGAAAAAATCTCCTCGGCAGTAAATCCATCTTCCAGAAGAAGCTGGGTAAGAAGCCTTGGAAAGTTGGGCAGGTGCACGGCCGCAGGTTGTGTGTTGGTCCCGTGGGTCATGCACTTATCATATGCGAAACACACAAGCCGTTTCTATCGCGGGCTGCCTCACCTGTGCCTTTGCTCAAACCGGCCTGCTATCAGGATCCTGTCAGTCAAGCAGATGGGAAAAAAGAATCCTGAGGGACCCTCGGACATCGCGGGACACTGCGGCCGTCGCGTCCCGTGAACCGACTTTGTTTCCGTAGTCGGTTGGGCGCACCCTGGTCAGCAGGGAGGCGGTGCCGTGAAGGGCGGACCAGACGATACCGTTGAGCTGGGCCCGGTCATGGTCGAGCTGCTTCTCGGCAATGAGCGCGTCCAGGAGCCCTTGCTGCAGCTTGAAACAGTTCTGTGCCGCTGTGCGAAGGTCCGTGTGTTTCGAGAAATCAGCGACAACCCGCCCGAACATGAGCTGATAGATCACCGGGTTCTCCACGGCGAAATTCACATAGGCGACACCGATCTCAAGAAGCTGATCCGCGGTCGATGAGGACTTTTGCGACGCGGACACCAGCAGCGCGTGCAGCTGTGTGAAGCCCTGGGTCGCCAGCGCAGCGAGCAGGCTCGTCTTGTCCGCAAAGTGCCGGTAGGGGGCTGTCTGTGACACCTCCGCCTTTCGGGCAAGGGCACGCAGGCTCAGATTCTCGATACCGTTCTCGGCAATGTCGTCAAGCGCCAGCGCCATGAGTACCGGTGCGAGATCGCCGTGGTGATAGGGCTGCTTAATGGGTTTCGTCATTGTTAGTGAGTTCTCTCCATCCGAATCTCTCAGGCGCATTTCTGGTACCCTATGATGGCAATGTTGACAATGAGTACATTCCTGCCTAGCGTTGCCGCAAGACAAAACTGCTCAACAAGAACTGGGCATGATGGTTCGCATGTCCGGCCATGACGCAACGTGTTGTGGCCGGGGTGCCATTGTCAGGTCAGGGGGAAAACGGATGTTGCTCACCGGACGCATATTGGTGGTGCTGTCGATTGGCTTGATGTTCCTCGCCTACTCGAACTTCGTTCCGACGTCACTCTCAAGTGATCAGATTGCGGACTATGTGAAGAACCACTTTGTTCGCGAAGTCATTTTCGGTCTGACGCTTGCGATCTACACCATCGTGCTGGCTTTCGGCCCCATGACGATGGAGCAGTGGACCCGCATTGCCATCGCCGGTTCCATTGTTGTCCTGCCGTTCTGGATTGCTGTTGCATTTGGATGGTCAACGGGCGGTATCGAAGCTGTATGGGGTGATCGCATCAATCCAAGTGGGGCGTACATGCTCCATGGGCCGCAGGTCGGGCTCTTCTATCTGGGGCTGGTGATCCTGTTTTTCTCCATCCAGGACTGAACATTCCATCCGCCCAATAACTCGCAGAGAAGACAAATGAGAATCTTGATTGGACGCCTTATGCTCCTCTTTGGCGTGATGGCCGGCTTCATCAGCTTCTGGTACACGCTGCAATTCACCTGGATGCCGGAGTTTCAGGCAACGGCCTTGCCCGATGGGCCAACCCACTCGAACTACCATGCATTTCGCGGTGCGATGCTGGCGTTGGGTGTCAACCTGTTGTTGGTATGGGCGGGCATCAGAGCAGGCGCGATTGCCCGTGAAGCCTGGGCAATGATCACCTTCATGGCGGTATTTTACTACGCAGGCTGGTGGCTCGCCTGGCCCATCTGGGGGTATCACGCCCCTTCCATCGAAGCCGAGACGGTGCATGCGGTCGCCACTTTTGGCGGGCTGGCGGGACTATTGTTCGTCCGGCCCCGGCGCGGGGCTTGATAAGCCCGGCTGACCGAAACGCTGGTTTACTGGAGCGCGGTCTTGTGGGCCCGGCACCTGGTGCCGCCAGAGGATCGTGTTGTCCACCTTGATGTCGCCCGTCCAGATGAGTGTCGCCGCAGGGTCCCACGCCACGTCGTTGTACCCGAAACGCGCGCCGATCTGGTCGGCTGTGTATTCGGTAGCGGTGACCCAGCCGGTGTCATCGAAGTCGGCCTGTTTCCAGCCGTCGGGTTCAGGGGCGGCGTAGAACGTACAGTCCTCGAGCGGTTGCGTGGATTTTTCACATTCGGGATTGAGCGGAGCCCGGTGCACAATCAGCCCGCGCCAGTCCTTCGACGTGGTGGCAAC
>JANQMQ010000739.1 GCA_028279995.1 Candidatus Phaeomarinibacter sp.
CAGCTCTTTCGTGGAAACCCATTGGGCGCTCGCGGGCTGCGGCAGCGCCAGAAAGGCAGCGAATACGGCTGCAATAGCTGCGGCGGGGAGGGCCAGCGAGCGGTCAGCAAACGTGCGTGGTGCACGGTTCAGGAATGACAGAATGTTCATAGGCTTTGCTTCCTCAATTCGAACCGCGTTCTGCTCGCTGCATCTGACCCTGGTTCACTTCGCGTGCGCCGGATCAAGCGTCTTTGTTACGGTCACCAATTCTTCTGTGTTCTCGATATCGCGCGCGCGGCCTCTTGTACATGCCGCATTTGTACATGAGGTAAATGTCATGTTCAGTGTCTAGGGGGTGGTTCAGGCATCAATAAGGCAGATACGCAGTTCATTCATGACGTCAGAACAAGACCAGGCACCAGCGGACAAGACGAAGGTCAACAAGGGCAAGACTGAACGGCAGCCCGTGTGGCGGCGTGTGCGGTGGTGGGCGGTCGTCATCATGGTGTTGTTGGTGTGTGGCGCTGCCATGGCGGTGCATTATCTGCCGGTTCTTGCACGCCCAGTCGTGCAATCGGTGGCTGCTGATCTGGGCATATCAGGCCTCAATCTGCAGATTACCGAGATCGGGTGGCGGCGTGCACGGCTGTCCGGGGTTGTGGTCGGGCAGCCTGATGCTGAGGAACCTGACCTGTCCGTGGGTGGTATCGACCTCACCTATGCGCCCATGGATCTGGTGGCCGGGCGTGTCGGCACCATCGCGCTGTCGGATGTGATCCTGCGCGGACGGTTCAACGAGGGGCGCCTCGAATTTGGTGCACTTGATCCGGTGATCAGCCCGCTTCTTGGGGGTGACAGCACGACACAGACGGACGCAACGCAGACGGACACGAATTCCCGTTCTCTGCCCTTCGACCAGCTTACGGTTGCGGATGGCCGGCTGTTCCTGTCGACCCCGGAAGGAAATCTGGACCTCCGGCTTGATGGTGCCCTGGAGGCGGCAGCTGATCGCGAGGATGTGTCCCTCGATCTTGATCTGGTGCTCGACGGGGATGTGGCCAAAGGCCGGGCCACGGTTTCCGCTGATTTGGGGGGCGATGGTCAGATGATCAAGGTCACCGGTCTTGACGCCCGCAGTGACCATGGGGCGCTGCCGGGCCTTGTGTCCCTTGAACGTGTGCAGGCCGAGGTGCGGATTGACCCCTTGCTGCGTGTCGATGCGTCGGCGGCAGGCAAGGTCACATATGTGTCCGCAGAAGACGGGTCCTTTCCGGTGCGGCGGGTGCAGCTGCCGGTTGATCTGACGGGACAGTTTGATCCATCGACGGGTGCTGGGGTCGTGTCGACGACGTCGTGCATGGACATTGCCGCTCAAACTGTGGACGAAGCGATTTGGTCAGCGGATGATATTCGTCTGTGTCCGGATGGTAAGCGGCCGCTTGTAAGCGTTGACCTTGATGGAGAAGCGTTCTCGTTCGAGGCAGACTTTGATCTGACGCCGACACGCTTCACGCTGGGCGATGTGCTTTCCGGCGAGGCACCGCAGATCGCAGCCACCATCCGACGGGGTGCTGATGGCCAGATCATCATCAAGTCCAGTCTTGCCGGTGGCGATATGCGGTTGCCGCAACAGTCGCTGCAGCTGTCGAACATGGCAGCGTCGGTTTCCCTGGTGCCGGGCGGGGCGGGGCAGCTTGGCAGGATAGACGTCGAAAGCCTTCAGATCACCGATAAGCAGGCGGCGAAGCGGTTTGCGGATGTGACCCTTTCCGCTTCGCTGTCGCTTGACGGGCTGGGCGAGGACGGAATTGCGAACAGCCGGCTACGCGGGCCCGTCAGTGTTGGGTCCCTGGCGGGAGACCGTCTCATCCAGGGCATGCTGACCCACGGACTGGGGTCGGGAGAGGGCAGCTTGGATTTTGATGCGGCGGGACTGACATTCTCCGAGGAAGGTTTGCAGCCGCAGGATCTTGCGCCGGTTCTGCGGGGCATCGTTGCGGCAGTGACCGGTGACGTGGCTGCAACAGGACGTCTGGCCTGGGACCGCTCGGGGATCAGTAGATCATCCGCACGGGTGGTGCTGACAGATCTCGGCCTGCAGGCATCGGCAGCCAGATTCAGTGGGGTCTCAGGCGACATAGAATTTGCGAGCCTGGTGCCGTTCAGGACCCGCGGAACGCAGGCCGTATCCATCGGCGTCGTGGATGCAGGCGTGCCGCTTGCAGGCGGTATCGCGCTGGTGCGGGTGGAGGGCGGTGGCGATGTCATCATTGAGAATGCGCAATGGCCATTTGCCGGTGGTCAGCTGGTCCTGACATCGGGTGCGCTCAATACCCGGGCCGATGTTCAGCAGGCGGAGCTTGCGGCCTTGAGCGTCAATCTGAGAGAACTGCTCAACCTGGTCGAGATGGAAGGGCTTTCGGGCGAAGGCGTGCTGGGCGGGGCGGTGCCGATCGAGATTCGCGACGGGTCCGTTTATGTGGTCGAGGCCAAGCTGGAAGCCGAACCTGGCGGCATTATCCGCTATTCGAACGCAAGCACGGATGCAGCCGGTCAGACAGCGGAGGGAGCC
>JANQMQ010000686.1 GCA_028279995.1 Candidatus Phaeomarinibacter sp.
TTGGAGTCCCCACCCGCAACGCCGGCACCAATGTTAAGGACGATCTTGTCGACCTTCGGCACCTGCATCGGGTTCTTGTACCCAAACTCTTCAACAAGCTTCTGACGGACGACATTCTCATACGTCGCGCGGGCGCGCGGGACGTAACTGTCCGTGGCTACAGCAGCATCAGCCATCGATCACTTCTCCTGAGCGCTTCGCCACGCGAACCTTGCGTCCGTCGTCAAGCGTCTTAAAGCCAACACGTGTTGCCGACCCATCCTTGGGGTCCTCAACAGCGATATTCGAAATGTGGATCGGCGCTTCCTTGGCAATAATCCCGCCTTCGGCCTGTGGCGTCTGGCGCTGGTGGCGGCGAACAATGTTCACACCCTGAACAACGGCACGATTCTCGTCACGGAGCACCTTGAGCACTTCGCCCTTCTTGCCCTTGTCCTTGCCGGTCGTCACCACGACCTTGTCGCCTTTGCGAATTTTCAGTTTCAAAGCCATGGCTCTAAAGCACCTCCGGTGCGAGCGAAACGATCTTCATCATGTTCTTGGCACGCAGTTCACGGGTAACCGGGCCAAAGATACGAGTGCCGATCGGCTCACCATTGTTGTTCACCAGCACAGCCGCATTGCTGTCAAAACGGATTGCGCTTCCATCCGGACGACGAATTTCCTTCGCGGTGCGTACAATCACCGCCTTCATCACGTCGCCCTTCTTCACACGGCCGCGCGGAATGGCTTCCTTGATGCTGACGACAATAGTGTCACCAACACTCGCATATTTGCGCTTAGAGCCACCCAGCACCTTGATGCACTGAACGCGACGGGCACCTGAGTTGTCCGCAACGTCCAAATTGGACTGCATCTGGATCATTGTTTTATTCCTTCACGCTTACGCAAGCGCGCTTACGACCAAACTTAAACTCTCGAAACCGGAAGAAAGGCGCTTACGCTTCTTCTCCGGTGTAGATTTCCCAGCGCTTTGTCTTGGAAATCGGCACGCATTCACGAATGCGAACCTTGTCACCTGTCTTGAAAGCGTTCTGCGCATCATGTGCGTGATACCGCTTTGTCCGACGGATGGTCTTCTTCATGACAGGGTCAGTAAAACGGCGCTCAACGAGCACTGTGACCGTGTCTTTCATCTTGTCGCTCACCACGACGCCCTGGAGCACGCGCTTTGGCATCTTAGGTTCCTTCTAGTCCTGGTTAAGCGGAAGCGTCGGCTTTGCCGCGCTCGCCCTGGATGGTTTTGATCCGCGCAATCGTGCGGCGGATTTCGCGCAAACGCGCTGTGTTATCAAGCTGACCCGTAGCACGCTGGAAGCGCATGTTGAATGCTTCCTTGCGCAGCTTCACGACTTCATCACTCATCTGGTCGGGCGTCATGTCCCGGACATCTGCAATCTTCATCAGTCCTATCCTCTTTGCGCCCTGCTAGTGCTCGCCGACACGTGTGACCATGCGAACCTTCAGCGGCAGCTTGGCAGCACCAAGTTCCAGCGCTTCTTTCGCAACGTCGTGCGGCACACCGTCAATCTCAAACATCACGCGGCCAGGCTTCACCTTGGCCACCCAGTATTCCGGTGAGCCCTTACCCTTACCCATCCGGACTTCGGTCGGCTTCTTCGAAACCGGCACATCCGGGAAGATGCGAATCCACACACGGCCGGCACGCTTCATGTGACGCGTGATGGCCCGACGCGCGGCTTCAATCTGGCGCGCGGTCACACGCATCGGTTCCTGGGCCTTCAGGCCATGGGAGCCAAAATTCAAAGCAGTTCCGCCCTTGGCAACGCCATGGATGCGGCCCTTGTGGGCCTTGCGGAATTTTGTGCGCTTTGGCTGCAGCATCTCTAAGTCCTCAAACTCTCAAACAGTGTCGCTAACAAACGCGACCCTATTAATCCCGACGGGGACGACGGTCGCCGCCACCAGGACGTCCACCTTCCTGAGCAGACAGGGCGCGCTTCTCGTGCGCCATCGGGTCATGCTCAAGGATTTCGCCCTTGAAGATCCAAACCTTGATGCCTGATGCACCATAGGCGGTGAACGCCGTAGACGTGGCGTAGTCAATGTCAGCACGCAGTGTGTGAAGCGGTACCCGGCCTTCGCGATACCATTCGACACGGGCGATTTCAGCACCACCAAGGCGACCACCACAGGTGATACGAATGCCCTCCGCGCCCATCCGCATCGCAGACTGCACAGACCGCTTCATGGCGCGGCGGAATGCAACGCGACGCTCAAGCTGCTGAGCAATGGAATCTGCAACCAGCTGCGCATCAACTTCCGGCTTGCGCACCTCAACGATATTCAGATGCACTTCACTGGATGTCATCGCCTGGATCTTGCGGCGCAGGGTTTCGATGTCCGCACCCTTCTTGCCGATGACAACACCCGGGCGGGCCGTGTGGATCGTCACACGGCACTTCTTGTGCGGACGCTCAATAACGACCTTCGAAATACCGGCCTGCTTCAGTTCCTTCATCAGGAACTCACGGATGCGCACATCCTCATGCAGCAGCTCGCCATATTCGCCACGGTTGGCATACCAGCGGGAATCCCACGTGCGGTTGACGCCAAGGCGCAGCCCGATTGGATTGACTTTATGTCCCATTACGCAGCTTCCCCTGAAGTCTCGGCACCTTTTTCGCGCACAACAATCGTGATCTGGCTGAACGGCTTTTGAATCCGGCCGACCCGACCGCGGGCCCGCGGCTTCCAGCGCTTCATGACCAGGTTTTTGCCCACATAAGCCTCGGAGACGATGAGCTCATCGACATCCAGGTCATGGTTCTTTTCAGCGTTGGCAATAGCGCTTTCGAGAACCGCCTTCACCGACTTTGATATCCGCTTCGGTGAGAAGGTCAGATCGGCAATCGCGCGATCAACCTTCAGGCCGCGGATAGATTGAGCAACCAGGTTCAGCTTGCGCGGGCTCGTACGCAGCATGCGACCAACCGCACGCGCCTCGTTTTCCGCCAGCTTCCGGGGTTTGGATGGCTTACCCATCGTTACTTCCTCTTCGCCTTCTTGTCAGCCGTGTGGCCGTAGTAAGTCCGTGTCGGAGCGAACTCGCCAAACTTGTGGCCAACCATGTCTTCGGAGACTGAAACCGGCACATGCTTGTTGCCGTTGTAGACACCGAAATTGAGACCAACGAACTGCGGCAGGATTGTCGAGCGACGTGACCAGATCTTGATGATCTCGTTACGGCCCGATGCACGAACAGCTTCGGCCTTCTTCAACAGATAGCCGTCAACAAACGGCCCTTTCCATACGGAGCGTGTCATTTACTTAGGCCCTACCGCTTCTTCTTGCGCTGATGACGGCTGCGCACGATGTATTTGTCTGTGGACTTGTTGGAACGTGTCCGGCGCCCCTTCGTGGGCTTGCCCCACGGTGTCACCGGATGGCGGCCACCTGACGTACGTCCTTCACCACCACCATGGGGGTGATCGACCGGGTTCATGGCAACGCCACGAACCGTCGGACGGCGACCAAGCCAGCGGGACCGGCCCGCCTTACCAAGCTTGATGTTGGACTGATCCGGGTTGGATACAGCACCGACAGTTGCCATGCATTCGCCACGCACCAGACGCTGTTCACCCGAGCCAAGACGCAGAATGGCGTAGCCTTGATCACGGCCAACGAGCTGCACATAGGTACCGGCTGAGCGTGCAATCTGACCGCCCTTGCCTTCCTTCATTTCCACATTGTGGACGATGGTACCGATCGGCATGGACGACAGCGGCATGGCATTGCCCGGCTTCACGTCAACGCGGGCACCGGCGATAACCGTATCGCCCTCAGCCAGACGCTGCGGCGCCAGAATATATGACAGCTCACCATCTTCGTACTTGATCAGCGCAATGAAGGCTGTGCGGTTCGGGTCATACTCAAGACGCTGAACCGTCGCCGGTACATCGAACTTACGACGCTTGAAGTCGATCATCCGATAGGTGCGCTTGTGGCCACCACCGGTCCGGTAGGACGTGGTGCGACCCTTGTTGTTGCGGCCACCGGACTTGGTCAGGCCCTGGGTCAAAGTCTTGACCGGCTTGCCTTTCCAGAGACCCGAGCGATCAACGGTCACCAGCTGACGCTGGCTCGGCGTGATCGGATTGTATTTCTTAAGTGCCATTTTCCTGCGTCGTCCTTAGAGGCCTGTGGTCACGTCAATAGAGTGACCATCGGCAAGCGTGACGATTGCCTTCTTGATATCCGAGCGTTTGCCAAGCATGCCGCGGAACCGCTTCTGCTTGCCCTTGACCCTCAGAGTGTTGACTGCCTTGACCTGGACCTTGAACAAGGTCTCGACAGCTTCCTTCACCTGCGGCTTTGTCGCTTCGAGCGGAACGCGGAAAACCACCTGGTTGTTCTCACCTGCAAGGGTGGACTTTTCAGTGATCACCGGCGCCTGAAGGACGGTGTAGAGATCTTCAGCCTTCATGAGAACCGTGCCTCCAGAGCTTCAACAGCTGACTTGGTCAGCACCAGCGTGTCACGGCGAAGCACGTCGTACACATTGATACCCTGAACCGGCAGCACGTCCGTGTGCGGAATATTGCGGGCCGCGAGCGCAAAGTTGTCATCAAGCTCAGCCCCATCAATGATGAGCGTGCTCGTGATGCCCAGCTTCGCAAAAGCGTCCTTCACAACTTTCGTCTTCGGCTCTGGAAGCTTGGCTTCATCAAGAACGATGATGGAACCAGCCTGCGCCTTGGTCGAAAGAGCATGACGGAGAGCCAGCGCACGGACCTTCTTGGTCAGGCCATGAGCGTGATCACGCACAACCGGACCGAAGGCCTTGCCGCCGCCGCGGAACTGCGGAACCTTCTTGTTGCCATGACGCGCACCACCGGTGCCCTTCTGCTTGTACATCTTCTTGGTCGTACCGGCGATTTCGGAACGGCCTTTGGTCTTGTGAGTACCAGCACGGCGCTTGGCCAGCTGATAGGTCACCATGCGGTGGAGAATGTCGGTCCGCGGCTCAAGCGCGAACACGTCATCCGGCAGTTCTACGCTGCCCGCCTTCTTGGCGTCGAGTGTCTGGACGTCCAGCTTCATGACTATGCGTCGTCCTTGTTCTCAGCTTCGTCTGCGGCGACTTCCTCAGCCGGCGCTTCAGCAGCGGTTTCTTCTTCAGCAGGCTTTTCTTCCGACGCACCAGCCGTGCGGAAGGCACCCGGCATCGGCACACCGTCAGGAAGCGGCTTCTTGACAGCATCGGACAGCTGCACCCAGCCACCCTTGGAGCCAGGAATGGCGCCCTTCACCAGAATGAGACCGCGCTCCACATCCGTGGAAACGATTTCAAGGTTCTGGGTCGTCACCCGGGTCTGCCCCATGTGACCGGCCATCTTCTTGCCCTTGAACACCTTGCCCGGGTCCTGACACTGACCGGTCGAACCATGTGAACGGTGAGAGATGGACACACCGTGAGTTGCCCGAAGACCACCGAAATTGTGGCGCTTCATGCCACCGGCAAACCCCTTACCAATCGAGATGCCTGACGCATCAACGTATTGGCCAGCAACGAAGTGGTCAGCCTGAAGTTCGGCGCCCACATCGATGAGGTTGTCCGGTGTCACGCGGAACTCGACCAGACGGCGGCGGGGTTCCACCGATGTCTTGGCAAAGTGGCCGCGCTCAGCACGGGTGAGATTCTTGACCTTGATGGAACCGGCACCGAGCTGAAGGGCTGTGTAGCCGTTCTTCTCTTCCGTGCGATGTCCAACAACCTGGCAACCGTCGAGCTTCAACACGGTAACGGGAATGTGCTTCCCCTCGTCCGTGAAGACCCGTGTCATGCCAACTTTTTGTGCGATCACGCCAGCGCGCATTTTTCGCACTCCTTGCTACTAATAAACCCTAGAGCTTGATTTCGACGTCAACACCAGCGGCGAGGTCGAGCTTCATCAGCGCGTCCACGGTCTGAGGTGTCGGGTCGACAATGTCGAGAAGACGCTTGTGCGTGCGGATCTCGAATTGTTCACGGCTCTTCTTATCGATGTGCGGACCACGAAGCACAGTGAACTTCTCGATCCGGTTCGGCAGCGGGATTGGCCCACGCACCGTTGCACCCGTCCGCTTCGCCGTATTGACGATTTCCAGCGTCGATGTATCGAGAATCCGATGATCGAATGCCTTCAAACGAATGCGAATGTTCTGGTTCTGCATGAACCTGTTTCCCGTATAGGCGACCCGTTGCCGGGTCATTAGAAAGAACTTGGTCGTCAAAGCGAGGCGGGCGCGCCCTCAACGGCGCGCCCGCCCCGAAACTTGTTACTCGATGATGCTAGCGACGACGCCGGCGCCGACGGTGCGTCCGCCTTCACGGATAGCGAAGCGCAGCTTCTCTTCCATGGCGATCGGCACGATCAGCTCGACTTCCATCTCGCAGTTGTCGCCTGGCATGACCATTTCCGTGCCTTCCGGCAGTGACACAACACCCGTCACGTCCGTCGTCCGGAAGTAGAACTGCGGACGGTAGTTCGTGAAGAACGGCGTGTGACGGCCACCTTCATCCTTCGTCAGGATGTAGGCTTCAGCCTTGAACTTCGTGTGCGGGGTGATGGACCCCGGTGCACACAGAACCTGGCCGCGTTCGATCTCAGCCCGGTCAACACCACGCAGCAGGCAGCCCACATTGTCACCCGCTTCGCCCTGATCGAGCAGCTTGCGGAACATTTCAACGCCCGTCACCGTCGTCTTCGTGGTGTCCTTGATGCCGACGATTTCAATCTCTTCGCCCACATTCACAACACCGCGCTCAATACGGCCCGTGGCAACCGTGCCGCGGCCGGAGATTGAGAACACGTCTTCAACAGGCATCAGGAACGGCTGATCCTTGGGACGGTCCGGCGTCGGGATGTACTCATCCACAGCCGCCATCAGTTCGAGGATCTTTTCCTTGCCGATATTGTCGTCACGGCCTTCAAGAGCCGCAAGAGCAGACCCCGCAATGATGGGGATATCGTCGCCCGGGAAGTCGTAGGAAGACAGAAGCTCGCGCACTTCCATTTCCACGAGTTCCAGAAGCTCTTCGTCGTCCACCTGGTCAACCTTGTTCAGGAACACCACCAGCGCCGGCACACCCACCTGACGGGCAAGCAGGATGTGCTCGCGGGTCTGGGGCATCGGGCCGTCAGCTGCGTTCACCACCAGGATGCCGCCGTCCATCTGGGCTGCACCCGTGATCATGTTCTTCACGTAGTCGGCATGGCCCGGGCAGTCCACGTGCGCGTAGTGACGGTTGTCCGTCTCATACTCAACGTGCGCCGTTGAAATCGTGATGCCGCGCGCCTTTTCCTCAGGCGCCTTGTCAATGTCCGCATAGTCCGAAAACTCTGCGCCACCAGCCTCAGCAAGAACCTTCGTGATCGCTGCCGTAAGCGTCGTCTTGCCGTGGTCAACGTGACCAACCGTACCAATGTTCACATGCGGCTTCGTGCGCTCAAACTTTTCCTTGGCCAT
>JANQMQ010000696.1 GCA_028279995.1 Candidatus Phaeomarinibacter sp.
ATCATTCAGATACGGGTCGAGCTTGCGAAGGCGCAGGGAGTAACCGCGCGCCTGGAGCAATGCGCCCAACGCCGCCGATGCGAGACCCTTTCCGAGGGAGGACACCACGCCGCCGGTAATGAAAATGTACCGCGCCATGGGCGATGAATTTATCCCGAGTCGTTGAGCGCATGAAAGCGCTCAAGTGGTGATCAGACAGGTTTATTGGCCCCGCAGCGCAAATGCCGCAGGCTTGTGCCAAAAATGATGCGGTTATTCGGGCCGGGGAACGGCAGGTTCTTCGTCGACGGGGCCCGCTGTGGGCGGTGCCACGCCAAGGTCCGGTTCGGAAACCGTGTCTTCGACCGGGGCAACCGGCGTAATCCGGTCGACGATGGAGCCTGCATTGCGGTCACCGGTGTGGATCACCGTCAGGGCAATGGATGACAGGAAGAACACCACCGCCAGAATGGCCGTCGCCCGGGTCAGCAGGTTTGCTGCCGTGCGGCTTGAGAACATGCCGCCGCCGGCACCCCCGCCGCCACCGCCGCCAATGCCCAGCGCACCGCCTTCAGAGCGCTGCAGCAGCACCACGCCCACGAGGGCGATCGCAACCAGGGTGTGGATGACAAGCAGGATATTTTCCATGGCGGCAGGCAATTCTCAAAATGTCGGTGAAATGGGGCGCACGAGGCACCCGTGCGGCGGTTTTTACGCCAAGAAGGCGCAGAATGCCAGTCCTGCGATATGGGGGTGTCAACGGCCCTAGCGATAGGCGTCGATAATCCCGTCGAAATCTGCCGCCTTGAGGCTGGCGCCGCCCACAAGGGCGCCGTCAACATCTGCGACACCCATCAGTTCCCCGGCATTTGCAGGCTTTACGGAGCCGCCATAGAGCAGCCTGATCCCGTTGCCCGCTTCATCGCCGAACCGGGCAACAAGCGCTGCGCGCATGGCTGCGTGCACCTTGGCGACATCATCGGCCGTTGGTGTGCGACCGGTGCCGATGGCCCAGACCGGCTCATAAGCCACAACGGTGTTTGCGGCGGTTGCAGTGTCCGGCACGGAGCCCGCCAGCTGACCTGTGACAATCTCAAGGGTCTCGCCCCGGTCCCGCTCGGGCTCCGTTTCGCCTACACAGATGATCGCCACCAGCCCCGCATCATAGGCGGCCAGCGCCTTGGCGTTTACTCCTTCATCGGTCTCGCGATGGTCCTCACGCCGTTCCGAATGACCAACGATCACGGCACTGGCTCCGGCATCGGCAAGCATTGTCGCCGCCACGTCGCCGGTATGAGCCCCCGGTGCGAGCGCCGAACAGTCCTGTCCGGCGATTTCCACCGGTGACCCGTCAGCGGCTGCGGCAAACCCCATCACCAGCGTAAACGGCGGAGCGATCATTACATCACATGCGGCAGGCGCGCCCGCCTTGAGCGCTGCAATCAAAGCCTCAAGCTCTGCATTGGACGCGCGGAGGCCGTTCATTTTCCAATTTCCGGCAACGAGGGGGCGGCGATCAGGCATGTGTTCAGAACTCTCACTGAGAAAGGGACTGGATTGGGGCACTCGGCTGCGAGGCAAACCCTGCGGTTCATCTCAGGGCCGAACGACACCTGCCCTGCGGATAGCAAACCCCTTTTGCCAGGGCCAGCACAAAAGCAATGGATATGGCCGCGCAGCACCCGCGACGACCGGGCATCGTCACCAAGTCATTAACGCAACCGCCATCAGCTTGCGGCCAGCCCCTGTTCACACATAAATTACGCCGCGACGTGCCGTTTGTGGTATGGGCAGGCCTGCGAGCTGGTTTACGGTTCGCCATGGCTCCAAACCATCAACGCAGGTCCTGACCACGCGGCGCCCGGCCATGCAGCCCCTAGACAAAGATTGCTGACCTCACACCATGCTTGAACGACTTCGCAAAAACGCCTCCGGATTTGTGGCCCAGATTTTTATCGGCCTTCTGGTGCTGAGCTTCGCGGTATGGGGCATCAACGACATTTTCACGGGCTCGGTGGATACCACGGTTGCTACGGTCGGCGATCAGGAGATTGATGGCGGCCTGTTCCTTTTTGAGTATCGCCGTGACCTCAATCAGCGCTCGCAGAGCTTTGGCCGCCAGCTGTCCCTTCAGGAAGGACAGGCGCTCGGCTTTGACCGGCGGGTGCTGGAACAGATGGTCGGCCGGACCGCACTGGACGAGACAGCGCGCAATCTGGGGATCACCGCCGGCGAAGACCTCGTCATCGAGGACATCCGCAATGATCCGGCCTTCCAGGGACCGACCGGCCAGTTTGACGCCAACACCTTTCAGCAGACCCTTTTCAGCAACGGCATCTCTGAAGCTTTCCTGATTGACGACCGCAAGCGCTTCATTGCCCGTCAGCAGTTGATTGAGGCGGTCAGTTCGGAGTTGGATGTGCCGTCGGGCTTTGCGCAGCAGATGTATGCCGTCCTCAATGAGCGCCGCACGGCAAAGTACCTGACCCTGACGCCTGAGATGGTGGACGCGCCCGGAGAGCCGACCGAAGAAGACCTGGCAAACTTCTATGAGGTGCGTGGACAAGGGCTGTTCCGCGAGCCTGAATATCGCACCTTCGCCTATCTCACTTTGACCCCCAATGTGGTGGCAGACACCATCGAGATATCCGAAGAGGCCATCCGGGAAGAATATGTACTGCGCAAGGCCGAGTTTGATCAGGTCGAGCGGCGCACCATTCAGCAGATTTCCTATCCGACTCTTGAGGAAGCGCAGGCCGCGCGGGCGAGCCTCAATGAAGGCAAGACGTTTGCAGCCCTCGCAGACGAGCAGGAATTGCAGCCCGCGGACTATCAGCTGGGCACTTTGTCCCGGGCGGAAATTTTCGACGTGGCCATCGCCGATACAGCTTTCTCCCTGGAGGAAGGCAAAGTCAGCGATCCTGTAGAAGGTCCTATCGGGTATCTGCTGATCCGTATCACCGGTGTCATTCCGGCAGTGGAAAGCACGTTTGAAGATGTGCGCCAGCGCCTGCGTGACGATCTCGCCGCTGACCGCGCCTATGATGAACTCTTTGACCTTGCCAACCAGGTTGAGGATGCCCGCGCCGGCGGTGCTCCCTTGGCCGAGGCGGCGACCGTACTGGGTCTTACGGCAACGCAGGTCCCGCCGGTCACTCAGGCGGGCCTTGGCCGCAACGGACAGCGGCCCGCTGCCCTGCCCTCGGAAGAGGCGATCCTCACTTCGACCTATACGACAGAGCCGGGTGACGAAGCCCCCATGGGTGAACTGGCGGACGGCTCCTTCTTCTGGGTCGAGGTCTCGGACATCACGGAGGCCCGTGTGCCGGCGTTGGAAGACGTACGTGATCGGGTGATCGCGGCATGGAAGGAAGAAGAGCGCGAGGCCAGTCTGCTGCGACTGGCGGCCGATCTGTCCGCCCGCATCAATAGCGGCGAAACAATCGCGGAAGTCGCTGAGGATTTCGGCCGTGCACCGATTGAAACACCGGAACTGCGCCGGGGTATGACCAACGAAACCTTCTCGCGCATTGCCATCAACAACATGTTCGCCATCCCCGAAGGGGACGCGACCTACGGACCTGTCGGCTTCGGCAACTCGGTTCTGGTCATGCAGGTAACCGATGTGGTTTCCGGCGATGCGCTGGCAGAAGAAGACGGCTTCAACGGGTTCAGCCAGCAGCTGTCCGCTGCCTTCTCGGATGATCTGATGGTTCAGTACATCAACGCCATCCGCAGCGATCTTGGCGTCGAGATCAATGACCGGGCCATTGCCTATGTCATCGGCGGTGAAGGCCAGGCAGGAGGCGGCAGCTACTAAGGTCGTGCGGCCTGAACGCTTCCACGCAGTGTCATGATTGTCGAACCAGACTTTTCCGCCTTTGAGGACACCTACAAGGCCGGGACCGCACAGGTCGTGTGGACCAAGCTTGTGGCAGATCTCGAAACGCCCGTCTCCGCCATGCTCAAGCTCATGGATGGCCGCTTCAACTCGTTCCTGCTGGAAAGCGTCGAGGACGGTGCCGTGCGCGGCCGCTATTCGATTATCGGCGTTGATCCCGACATCCTGTTCCGCGCCACCGGCAACGAGGCCGAGATCAACCGCAAGGCGCTGACGGACCGCACGGCCTATGAACCATGCGACAAAGGCACGCTCGATGCGCTGCGGGACCTTCTGGCTGAATCCGCCATCGACCTGCCGCACGAACACCCGTCTGCTTCGGCGTCGGCGCATTGGTCAGCTTCGGCGTTGGCCACGACAAAATACATTCACTGACACGAAATGGATACGCTCAATTACA
>JANQMQ010000699.1 GCA_028279995.1 Candidatus Phaeomarinibacter sp.
AAATAACGGGCGTGCCTACAGCTGCGGCCATGTCCGCCACGGATGTCCCAGCGCTGATAACGAGGTCGCATGCTTTGGACAATGCAGCTGCCTCATCAAGTTCGTCCTTTAGATCGACGCCTTCCATGATGTGCAGCGTCTGCCCGGTCTTCTGGGCAAGTGCCGTCACCTCGTCACTCGGGTCGTCGTACTGGAGGTTTATGGCAGTAATGCCTGGGGTTGCAATCAGACGGGCCCAGTCTTCAAGCTCGGTGTATGTCCGGTTCCTCGTGATGTTCTGGTGCATGCTGCGCCAGGCTAGACCAACGCGGATGCCGTCGCCGGCAGCTTCGACTTTCTTTCGCCAATAGGCGACGCGTTCAGGGTCCGGCTTCAGATATCCGTCCTCTGCCGGAAAAGCGTCCAGAGATCGCCGGTATATAGTGGGCAACTGGCCGGCCGGCGTGTGAGTGCTGAAGTCAGGAGGTCCGACGGGAACCTGTGATGGTTTTGTGCGTTCTGCGCGCACTGTCGCTTCAGGGAATGAACGTTGATATAGCGATACCAGTCGCGGGTCGGTCTCGATAATCACGTGGCCCGCATCTCTGATAAGGTCCGGATAGCATGATGAAAAGCGCACATCATCGCCAACCCCTTGTTCCTTCCACGCCAGTATGGTGCGGTCACTGATGTCTTCGCCGCGCCAAAGGTCAGTGTTGAACTGGCGAAGTGGTAGTCGCTGACCAGCTGCGAAGCCATGGGCATAGAGGTCCCAGCCGTCTTCTATTTCGCCGTGCTCCAACAGGAGATGTGCAAGGTTAAACCCGGCGGTTGAGAAGTTGGGATTGATATCGAGTGCGCGTCTGTAAAGATCGGCAGCCCTGTCAAAGTCGCCCAGCCGCTGAAATATCACGCCCAGATTAAGGTAGCTTTCCTCCACATTGGGATTGATGCGCAGTGCTTCAGTCCCTTGCTCGATCGCTTTTTCGTAGTCTTCAAGCGCGGCATAGAGGCCAACCATGTTTGACCAGGGGCGCGCTTCGTCGGGCGCTATTGTTTTTATTTTCTCATAAAGAGTGATGGCATCGTCAAATCGTTCGAGACCGTGGTAGGTGCGGGCGAGTTGAAGAAGCAGATGATGGTCTTCAGGCCGATCATTTTGCACATCTTCCAGGACCGGGACCGCCTCCTTATAACTACCAAGGTTTGAGAGCGCGAACCCAAGCTTCATTTTTGCAAGTACGTCATTTGGATCTTCTGCAAGCAATCCATTGACGATGGGGAGTGCTTCCTTGTTGAGGCCCAAGTCAATAAGGGTTCCGGCCATCAACGAAAGGGTTTGTTTGTGGGTTGGATCAGCCTCCATCGCCTTTGCTAGAACCTTGCGGGCATTCTCCTTGTCTTCCAAACCGAGGAGCCGGCTCGCTATGTTGCAGAGGGTGTCTGCGGGGTCACTGGCATTTGCCGTCAGGTGGTCAATGTCGGAGAGGGCTGCGTTCTCACGCCCCTCGCTGAGATAGATACAAATGCGTGCGCCCCGGACGGGGGTGAGGCCGGGCTCGATCTCCAAAGCATCAGAAAATGTGGTCGCAGCGTCTTTGTCGCGACCAAGTTCAAGTAAGGTGTTGCCATGTAGAAGCAGCGCATCCAAGTCATCGGGCGTAATGGCAAGGCAACGTTCGACTGACTTTGCTGCCAGCTCCAGGTCGCCCAACTGTTTCTGGCAACGAGCCAGATTGTAGTGTGCCGCCGCCATCATGGGATTTATGGCCAGGGCTTTC
>JANQMQ010000021.1 GCA_028279995.1 Candidatus Phaeomarinibacter sp.
TTTTCAGTGCCGGCGACCTTGGCGGTGTAGCCGGACAGGAAGTGATACATCGCCTGGCTCGGGGTGAGCTTGGCGATCGGAGGCAGCACACCGAACGCATCCGCCGTCAGCATGATAATGGTGTTGGGCTGACCGGTAATGCCGGAGAGGCTGGCATTGGGGATGTATTTGATCGGGTACGCGCCGCGGGTATTTTCCGTCAGCGTCGCGTCATTGAAGTCGAGCTGGCGGGTGTCTTCATCCATCACCACATTTTCGAGCACGGTGGCGAACTTGCGGGTGGTGGAGAAGATTTCCGGCTCTGCCGTGGCAGACAGCTTGATCATCTTCGCGTAGCAGCCGCCTTCAAAATTGAAGAGGCCGTTTGGTCCCCAGCCGTGCTCGTCATCGCCGATGAGCTTGCGATCAGGGTCAGCGGAGAGCGTCGTCTTGCCGGTGCCGGAGAGGCCGAAGAAGATGGCGCTGTCGCCATCCTTGCCGGTGTTCACCGAGCAGTGCATCGGCATGATCTTTTTCGGCGGCAGCTTGTAGTTGAGCATGGAGAAGACGGACTTCTTCATTTCGCCTGCGTAGGACGTACCAGCGATCAGCACGATCTGGCGGGTGAAGTCACAGGCAATCACTGTCTCGGTGCGGCAGCCGTGACGCTCGGGGTCGGCCTTGAAGCTTGGCAGGTCGATGATGGTGAACTGCGGCTCGAAGGTTTCCAGCTCTTCACCGGTCGGCTCGATGAGCAGGTGCTGGATGAACAGCGAGTGCCAGGCGAACTCGGTGACAACGCGGGTTGGCAGACGGTGGTCCTTGTCGGCACCACCGAAGAGATCCTGAACGAACAGCTCCTTGCCCTTGGCGTGGGCCAGCATGTCTGAGTGGAGCGTGTCGAACGCATCCTGCGTCATGCCCTTGTTGTTGTCCCACCAGATGGTGTTTTCGGTGTCGTCGGTGCGGACGATGAACTTGTCCTGGGCGGAGCGGCCGGTGTGGGAGCCGGTCTTGACGACGAGCGGGCCCTCAGCGGCCAGCTGGCCTTCCTTGCGGTCCAGGGACATTTCGACGAGCGACGCGGCGCCGTGGTTCCAGTGCTGGGCCTTGATGTCGGAGAAGCCCATCTTGTCGAGGCCGTAGCTTGATGCCTTGGGACCAGTCTGTGTCACGTTCGTCGTCTCCTTGCCGTCGCCCCGCTGCGGACCATGATATGTCGCGCGGGATGCGAACCTTGTGTCTGTCTGTGGGGCGGAGAATCCGCCCGAATTCCGCTGCGTGAATGCAGCGTGGCTTAACGCTTTGGCGCTACAGAGTCGATCCACAAAAGCCGCAATTTGTGCCGCTTTTGCGCGCAACGCCGGTGGTCTTCGGTCTGAAGCAGGCATCGCGCCATCACCGGCGGCATCCATGCATGTTCAGGAGTGCCTAGAAAACCGCAGATTTCCCTTAAATTCACGGGGCTTAGCTCTTCTGCGACCGTCAGCGCGGCCAAAATATGCTGCGTCATAATGTTGCGCAACAGGTGCCGGGAATTTTCGGGAATTGCGGTTACCGGCGTGAGGAAAGCGTGTGCAATTTGCAACGGATTCGCATCTGGCTGGCATTTCGCCTGCTCAAGTGAGTCTCTTACCGACAGTTGTCCGATGCTTTGGTCTGGTGAAATAAGGCGGTACAAGGAGGACCGGTCATCTTGATGCCCGATTCACCCCGGATATCAGCCTGACCGACGGGCAGTGCCGACATGCGCTGACGCCTTCCTTCAGATACAAGAGAAAAAGCGAACTCACCCATGCCGACAGTTGCCCTGGTGGACGATGACCGCAACATCCTGACATCCGTGCAAATGGCGCTGGAGGCTGAGGGCTTTACCGTGCGCACCTATAGTGACGGCGCCGCCGCCTTGGAGGGCCTCGCCGGCAAGCCATGCGATGTGGGCGTCTTCGACATCAAGATGCCGCGCATGGACGGCATGGAACTGCTGCGCAAGCTGCGCCAGACCAGCGAGATGCCGGTGATCTTTCTCACCTCCAAGGACGACGAGATTGACGAGTTGTTCGGCCTCAAACTTGGTGCCGACGACTACATCAAGAAGCCGTTCTCCCAGCGGCTGCTGATCGAACGCATCCGCGCTGTGCTCCGCCGCGGGTCGCCTAAAGACAGCTCAGGCAACGGCAACGGAAAAGGCTCCAACAGCAATGGTGAGTTGACCTCTACCTCGGAAGCACAAGGCGTCATTGAGCGCGGGCGGCTGGAGATGGACCCTGAGCGCCATGCCTGCACCTGGGGTGGCAAGCCGGTTACGCTGACCGTCACTGAATTCCTGATCCTGCATTCGCTGGCGCAACGCCCGGGCTATGTGAAAAGCCGCGATGCGCTGATGGATGCGGCCTATGACGATCAGGTCTATGTGGATGACCGCACCATCGACAGCCACATCAAGCGTCTGCGCAAGAAGTTCAAGGCGGTTGATGCCGAGTTCGATGCCATCGAAACACTCTATGGTGTCGGCTACCGCTACAAGGAAGAGTAACGCTCCTCATGGCTGATACGCCACGCAGTGCAGGCGACAGTGAAAGCCGGCTTCCCGGCTGGCTGGCATCGCTGCGTGATCTGGTTATGCCGCTGACGGCTCGGGCCCGCCGGACGCTCAATGAGTTGCAGGTGCGCGGGCGCTTTTCCACCCTCACCCGCCGCATCGTGGCCTTCAATGTCCTGGCGCTGGCGCTGCTGGCGGCGGGCATCCTGTATGTAAACCAGTTTCAGGCGGGGTTGATCGACCAGCGGGTACAGAACCTGCGGGCGCAGGGCGAGATCATCGCGGGCGCGTTGGCAGAAGCCGCAACCATTGAACTGGAAACCCAGATCATCGTGCCCGACGGGCCGATCCCGCAGATCGACCTGACGGTTGCCGCGCGCCAGGCACCGATTGATCCGCAACGGGCAGAAGCCATCCTGCGGCGGCTCGTGCTGCCCACAGATGCGCGCGCACGGCTGTACAACACCAACGGTGTGATTGTGGTGGACTCGCAGTTCATCGATGCAGGCCGGGATGTCATTGCCTACGAACTGCCTCCGCCAGAAGATGATGAGTTCACGCTGGTGGACTGGCTCAATGTTCTGGTGTCGGGCCTGCTGCGCGGCGCCGAAGTCCCCGCCTATGAAGAACTGCCCGGCGACAAGGGGCTCGGCTACAAGGAAGTGCGCGGGGCGCTGCGGGCGGAACCCACCAGCATGGTGCGCGAGAATGAGCGCGGTCAGCTGATCGTGTCCGTGGCCGTGCCGGTACAGCGTTTCAAGGCCGTCATGGGCGCGCTTC
>JANQMQ010000084.1 GCA_028279995.1 Candidatus Phaeomarinibacter sp.
AAGACAGATGGGTGGCGCAGACAGACGACGCGTTCGTGGTCAACGACATCAACCCGCAAGGCCCCGTACACCTGCTCGTCATTCCCAAGGAACGCTACACCTCCATTCTCGAGGTGCCGCCGAAGATCCGCGCTGAAATGCTCAATCTCGCGGTTCGCATGGCCAGCGAGCACGGTGTGGACGAAAGCGGGTTCCGGTTGGTGATCAACACCAATCCCCATGGCGGCCAGACGGTTTATCACACCCATATTCACGTGATCGGTGGCCGACAGATGGGATGGCTCGGCTAGCCGGTCAGCTGGCGGGTGTTGCACTGTTCGCGCAGCATCCCCATGTTCCTTTGACAACAAGGGAGGGGACACAGGATGGCTTTGATCACTGAGAACATATTCTGGATACTCATCGTATCCGGCGTCATCACCTCAACCATGTTGCTGGCGGCCTTAGCCCCCCGCGCCGTATTCCAACAGTTTTTCGGCGGCATCCTCGAAGGCCCTCTCGGCAACGCAGTGATGCGCAACTGGGGTCTTGTGATCGGCATGTCCGGGCTGTTGCTGATCTATGCAGCGTATGATGAAACCATCCGTACACCAATCATGCTGTTTTCCATTGTCGGAAAACTCTTCTTTGTTGGATTGATATTTGCAGCCGGGAGTGGCCTGAAAGCCGCGCGCGGCGGTGCGATCATTGACCTCATCATTGCAGGTCTGTTCATCACCTACCTGGTGGGCAGCTAACCGCGCATCAGGGTCGGCAACTCACCAACAGCACCTGCCGCCTGGCGCATGAACAGCCGGCGGGCGGGGCCGATCTGATTGACCAGCCCGAGCCCCAGATCCCGCAGGAGCCGCAACGGCCCGATGTCATTGGAGAACAGGCGGTTGAGTCCGTCGGTCATGACGGCGAGTGCCGTACTGTCAAACCGCCGCCACCGCTGATAACGGTCAAGCACCGTGAGCGCGCCGATGTCGAGACCAACCTTGCGGGCCTCCACCAGCACATCGACCAGCGCCGCCACATCCCGCACCCCGAGATTGTATCCCTGCCCTGCCAGCGGATGGATGCCATGGGCTGCATCACCGACAAGCGCCAGACGCGGCTTTACATAGTCCCGCGCAAGCTGCAGGGATAAAGGATAGGACCAGCGTGGACCATCCGGTCGGCAAGCGCCCAGATAGGTGCCAAATCGGTCCTGAGCTTCAGCGGCGAACGCCGCGTCGTCGAGCGCCATGAGATCCGCTGCCACGGATTTGGTTTCCGTCCACACGAGAGAAGACCGGTTGCCCGTCATGGGCAGAACCGCGAAAGGCCCGCCGGGCAGGAAATACTCCTGCGCAACGCCTTCATGTGGTTTGTCATGCACCATGGTGGTGACAATGCCGGCCTGGTCATAACTCCAGCCGATGGTCTTGATACCAGCCTTCTCGCGCACCGGGCTGCCGCGCCCGTCGGCTGCCATGCAAAGCGCAGCGCGGATCGCCCGCCCGTCATCAAGATGCACATCCACATGACCTGGCGCGTAGACAACATCGGCAACCGATGCCGGCGCAATCAGCTCGATGCCGTCACATGCGGCCACCGCATCCAGCAGCGCATCGCGCAGATGCCGGTTCTCGACGAAATGGCCCAACGGCGCATCGCCGGTTTCGTCCGCGATCTCAGCCGCGGCGAAATGCAGGAACATCGGAGACGCGCCTTCGCGTACTTTGCCATCCGTCACCAGAATATCGTTGATTGGCTGCTCGCGGCCCTGAAGACGCTCCGCCACACCCAGCGCCTCAAACAGCCGCCAGGACGCATAGGCAATGGACGAGTTGCGCCCATCATAAGCAGCATTGACCACTGCCTTGGGGTCAAGGGCATCGACCACGATCACACTGAATGGCGCCCCGGCCGCACCACTGGCGAGCGCCAGAGCTGCCGTCAGCCCAACCAGTCCGCCCCCGGCAATGACGATATCGGCTTCGCGATGGATAGTGTCTTTACTCATGGCTGAAAGGTGGCCGAGCCCCGCCCGTTCAGCAAGTCCGGCAGCCGCCAAGATCACAAAACGTGGCGAAATGTCCCGCACCGGGGTGTGGATTCGGGTAGATTTGCGCCATGACAGCCCAAGCACCTATCTCCGCCCTTGCCCTTGGACGCGCGATTGCCGCAGGCACGCAGGACCCTCGCGATCTGGTCGAAGATTATGCGGCACGCATTTCCGGCGCCGATCCGGAAAACCGTATTTTCTACCGTGCGACCCTCAAACGCGCCCGTGCTGAGGCTATGGCGGCCCATGAGCGCGCACAAAGAGGTTTCAGCCGTTCGCCTCTGGATGGGGTGCCACTGTCGTGGAAGGACCTGTTTGACAGTGCAGATGATGAAACGCCTGCCGGGTCAAAAATGCTGGCGGGAAGAACACCGGCCCACGACGCCACCGCCCTCAACCGGTTGACCACCGCCGGAACTATCTGCCTTGGCAAGACAGCAATGACGGAACTGGCGTTCTCCGGCCTCGGCATCAACCCGGTTTACGGAACGCCCGCCAACGCCCACGACCCGGACGTAGAACGCGTCCCCGGCGGCTCATCGTCAGGGGCCGGTGTCAGTCTGGCGCGCGGCCTGTGCGCTGCAGCCATCGGCACGGACACCGGTGGGTCTGTTCGCATCCCTGCATCATGGAATGGCCTTGTGGGCTTCAAGCCCAGCCACGGCATCATCCCGACCAGCGGGGTGGTGCCCCTTTGCCAGACACTGGACACGGTCGGTCCACTGACACGAGACGTGGCAGACGCCGCCGCCCTTTTCGCGCTGCTGTCAGGGACAAAGGTAATCGACCTTGAGGGCGAAACCCTTCGAGGGCGCACACTTCTTGTCCCAAAGCACGTTGTGTTTGACGAGGCAGACCCCGGTGTCAGCGAGGCTGTTACTGCCGCTCTTGAAGGGCTTGCAGCACAAGGTGCAAACATCCGGCAAGAAAACGTAGAACCACTGTCCAGGATGAATGCCCTCACCTGGGAGAGCGGCATTTCCATCGCCGCGGTGGAAGCATGGGCTGAATGGGGCGAATTGATCCGCGACAAAGGTAAGCTGATGTACCCGCCGGTGCGCACACGTTTTGAAGGCGGTGCCAAACCATCAGCTGCGGATGTATGGAAACTGGCGGTGGAGCGCGCGCGGCTGCGCGAGGAGCTGACCGCGCAACTGGCCGGAGTGGATGCGATCGCCATGCCGACCATTCCCATCGATCCACCGCCGATCGCAGACCTTGAAGATGGCGGCCCCGCCTACGATCGCGCCAACCGTCTGACCCTGCGGAACACGACGCTGGGTAATCAGTTGGATATGTGCGCGATCACACTGCCTGTTGGTGTCAGCACGGCTGGTCTGCCGGTGGGACTGATGTTGATAGCTCCAAAGGGGCGGGATGCTCGCCTGCTCAGGCTGGCGCGCGTCGTCGAGCGCGCCCTGTCCTGATGTTTCCAATACCGGAAAAACAAAACGGGCGCCGAAAATATCCGGCGCCCGCTTATTTTCCTCCGTAGACGGATCGTACTAACCGTCCTGAGCTCCCTCTTCAGCAGCAAGCGCCGCCTTACGGTCCTCTCGGGCGCGAGCCACGATGTAACCGTAGATCAGGTCAAGCTCTTCGTCCGAATGGAGGTCAGAGAACTTGGCCATGCCCTGATGCGCCAGCATGCCGTCAGCCACGATGGATTTGAAATTCTCGTGGATGACCGGAGACATGTAGCGCAGGTCCGGGATCACACCCGGCGAGATCGCCAGCGCACCGTGACACAGGGCACAGGTTCCCATGAACAGCTGTCCGCCCTTGCGGATCTCCGCAGATGTCAGCTGTACGTCGGACGGCGGCTCGGGAATGTCGAGGTTCTTCTCGACAACTTCCGGATACTCCGCCGTGCCGCCGACCTTGAAGACCAGCAAGCGGCCTTCATTGCCGTACCTGGCAGCAGCAGCCGTACGTGCATCACCGGCGGTGATGGCGGCGCCACCCCAGCCCAGAAGCACAGACACATACTGCTCGCCATCAACGGCATAGGTAATCGGTGGCGCGATGATGCCGGTCTTTGTTTCAATCTCCAGCAGCTGCTCTCCATTGTCCGCGCGGTAGGCACGGAAGAGGCCATCGCCGGTCCCCTGGAAAACCAGATTGCCGGCCGTCGTCAGCACACCGCCATTCCAGTGATCCTTGTGGATCACCGCCCAGGCTTCCTCCTGCTTGACCGGGTCCCACGCTTTGAGGACACCGCGGTTGTAGGGAAGGTCACCTTCCGCTTCCAGCGTCTCGATGATGGTGTCGTAGTACTCATCCCACTTCATGCCGGTGTTCCACCAGCGCTCGCGGATTTCATGCACCTCGTTTGAGTCTGCATAGATGCCGAAAGTCTCCATCGCCGGGATGTACACAAGTCCCGTATCCGGATTGAACGCCATTGGGTGCCAGTTGTGACCACCAATTGCCCCAGGCAGAACGATCTGGGTCTGGTCTTCGTAGTCAGACTCAGGTGTCTCGACCGGGCGGCCCGTCTCCATATCCACATGGGTAGCCCATGTGGCGAGCGTGTACTTCTCGGCTGAAATCAACTCGCCTGTGACGCGATCCAGCACATAGAAGAACCCGTTCTTCGGGGCCTGCATGGCGACCTTGCGCATCTCGCCGTCAATTTCCATGTCGGCCAGAATGATGTGCTGCGTTGCCGTGTAGTCCCATGTGTCTCCCGGCGTGGTCTGGTAGTGCCATTTGAGATCGCCCGTATCCGGATCAATCGCAAGGATGGACGACAGGTAGAGATTGTCCCCACCGCCCGGTGACCGCACATAGCGTGACCATGGTGACCCGTTGCCGGTGCCCACATACAAAGTGTTCAGCTCGGGATCGAAAACCATCGAGTCCCAGGTGGTGCCGCCGCCACCAACTTCCCACCAGGGCGGACCTTCATAACCTTCGCCCATGGACCACGTTTCCATGGCGGCTTCCAGCGCCGGGTGTTCAATCGGATCGTCCGGGTTCCCCGGGACTGTATAGAAGCGCCACAGCTGTTCGCCGGTGTTGGCGTCATACGCAGTGAAGTAGCCGCGTACGCCGAGCTCGGCACCGCCATTGCCGATGATGACCTTGCCGTTGATCACACGCGGCGCCCCGGTGATGGTGTAAGGCGGCGTATTGTTGATCGTATCAACCTGCCAGACCGGGTCGCCGGTCTTGGCGTCCAGTGCATGCAGGCGACCATCGAAGGACGCGACATAGACCTTGCCGTCCCAGACTGCGACGCCGCGGTTCACGACATCGCAGCAGCCATAGCGGCCCCACTCTCCGGGAACTTCCGGGTCGAACACCCAAAGCTCTTCACCCGGGCGCGCGGCCAGCGCATGGGTGATCCCCCAGTTGCCGGTGAG
>JANQMQ010000098.1 GCA_028279995.1 Candidatus Phaeomarinibacter sp.
GGAAACGGACGTGGGATATCAGAGGGAAGAAGTTAGTAGTGATTGGCGGTGCAGGGCTTATCGGTTCGCATACCGTCGATCAGCTGACAAAGGAAGACGTTGGCGAGATCGTCATTTATGACAATTTCACCCGCGGATCACTGGAGAACCTCGAAGCAGCGCTGAAGGACCCTCGGGTGCGCATCTATGAGGCTGGAGGCGATATCTGCCAGACTGACATTCTCGACGCGGCGCTTAAGGGGGCCGACGGCGTGTTTCATTTTGCCGCCCTTTGGCTATTGCAATGTCATGAGTTTCCCCGCGCCGCTTTCAACGTCAATGTGGGGGGTGCCTTCAACGTTATGGAGGCCTGCGCTCAGCAAAATGTGGCGCGTCTTATCTATTCTTCCTCCGCCTCGGTCTATGGCGATGCGGTGGAGGAGCCGATGAATGAGGATCATCCATTCAACAACAAGAATTTCTACGGCGCGACCAAGATTGCTGGTGAGGCGATGATCCGCTCCTTCCATCACCGCTATGGCCTTGATTACGTGGGCTTGCGCTACATGAATGTGTACGGGCCGCGCCAGGACTATCACGGCGCCTATATCGCCGTGATCATGAAGATGCTGGATGCCATCGATAATGGTGACGCGCCAACAGTTTTCGGTGATGGCAGCGAGGCCTTCGACTTCGTTGCAGTAGAGGATTGTGCGCGGGCCAACGTCTGTGCCATGAAGGCCGACAGCGTTGATCGCTTCTACAATGTCGGAACGGGCAAGCGCACGTCGCTCAAGGAACTTGCTGAGAAGCTTCTTATGCTTACCGGTTCTAACCAACCAATCAACTATCAGGAGCGCAGCCTTGTTACCCTGGTGCGCAATCGAATCGGCTGCCCGAAGCGGGCAAGCGAGGAGATCGGGTTTGCCGCCCGTGTCGGTCTTGATGACGGACTGAGGGCGTTGATTGAATGGCGTGGCCAGCACAAGCAGGAATTGGCGGTGCGGCGCCAAGCGCAGAGGGCCAGCGCTTGAGTGTATTTCCCCAGCTTGTGTGTGATACGCACCAAGTGAGTGCAGGCGAGCTAATGGCGGCTCCCCATGCCTCCGCACTTAAGTTAAGTGACGTTCTTCCTCTGCTCACCTCTCCCGACAGCGGCAAGCAGCTAGCGCCCGTCGATGGCGGCGCAGCCCTCTCAGATGGCGAGCATCTTTATCCTCAGCGCGGTGAGCCGCACCTTCTTCTGCCCCATCGTCTCCAGCCGCATTTCACCGATAGGTTAGTGGTGCCGCTGGCTGATTATGCTGATGATAGCTTCATGCAGTACTTCCTGCTGGCTTCGATCAAGCAGTCGGGTGAGATTAACGCGCCGAGCGATGATACTCACTACGAGCGTCATTTGCATCGGCTGCGTTCTCTTTTGGCGGGGGCTGAGGGATCTCTTCTCGATGTTGGCTGTGACGACCCGGAGATCGGTGCTAGCCTGCTACCCCCTACCGTTCATTATGTCGGTCTCGATCCCTTTTGCAGCCGCCAGGCGCCTTTTCGTCTCATTGGGGTTGGCGAATACCTGCCTTTCAGGGACGCCAGTCTGGATGGCGTACTATTCAACACCAGCCTTGACCACATTCTCGACTGGCGCCGTGCTATAGAAGAGGCCCGTCGTGTCCTCACCCCCGGCGGACGCCTCTACCTTAGTACTTTGGTGTGGACCGAGCGCGCTGATCTCGTTACCGACGCAGTACATTTCCATCATTTCCGCGAATATGAGATTTTCGGTGCGCTGGAAGGTCTCGCCGTTGAGGATGTGCGCCGCTACGACTACAAGGGTAACAACCATCGCCACGGTCTCTATCTCACAGCTCACAAGCCAGCCTGAAAAGAGGCGGGACAAGTATCGAAATGTGTGGGCTGGCTGGGTATATCAACGTTGGCGGCGCGCCAGTGGAGCAGGGCGTCCTTCAGGCTATGGCGTCCGCGATCGCTCATCGTGGGCCCGATGGCGAGGGCATCTGGCGTGAGGGTAATGTCGGGCTCGCCCACCGGCGTCTAGCGGTCATCGACCTTTCTGATGCCGCTAGTCAGCCCATGCACAGCGCCGATGACCGTTACGTGTTGGTTTTCAACGGTATGATTTACAATTTCCGTGAGTTGCGGGGTGAACTGCAGGCCCTCGGTTACGTCTTTCACTCGCGCACGGATAGTGAGGTTCTGCTTAATTCCGTGATCCATTGGGGACCACAGGCGCTGAGCCGCTTCAACGGCATGTTCGCCTTTGCACTCTGGGATCGACAGACCCGTCAGCTTCTGCTCGCACGCGACCGCTATGGCATCAAACCGCTCTACTATTGCCGGCAAGGCAGACTCCTTGCTTTTGCCTCAGAGCAGAAGGCCGTGCTCGCCATTCCCAATCTCGCGCGTCGGCTCGATAAGAAGGCGCTGCTTGAGTATTTCACTTTTCAGAACCTGTTCACCGACAGTACCTTTTTTGAAGGTGTTTCGGTCTTGCCACCCGGTCACTATGCATCGGTCGATGTGAGCAGTTCCGATCCGGAACTGGAACTGGTTCGCTACTGGGATTTCCATTTTCGCGAACCGGTGCGCGAGGCTTCGCGCGCCGAGTACCGGGAAGAGCTTGATCGGCTGTTCCGACAAGCAGTAAACCGACAACTGGTATCCGATGTTGCCTTGGGCAGCTATCTAAGCGGCGGCATAGATTCAAGTTCCATCACAGCGGTTGCTGCTCATAACAGACCCAATATCGACACCTTTACCTGTGGCTTTGATTTGGCCTCTGCGTCGGGCATGGAAATTGCCTTTGATGAGCGTGAAGCGGCGCGCTGCATTGCAGATTTCCTCCACACGACGCATCATGAGACCGTGCTGAATTCCGGCGATATGGAGCGAGCGCTTCCCACGCTTGCCCATCACCTTGAGGAGCCGCGCGTCGGCCAGAGCTATCCGAACTTCTACGCGGCGCAACTCGCCAGTCGCCATGTCAAGGTAGTGTTGTCAGGTGCTGGTGGTGACGAGATGTTTGGGGGATACCCTTGGCGCTACTACCGAGCGGCTGTGAGCGATGGCTTCGAGCACTATATCGATCAGTATTACGGTTTTTGGCATCGCCTAATCCCCAATGTCGAGGTCGCCAAGCTTTTCGCGCCAATCTGGCCAGATGTGGATGACGTTTGGACCAGGGATATCTTTAGAGACGTTTTCGATTTCCATGAAAACAAACTCGAGACAGCGGAAGACTACATAAACCACTCGCTTTACTTTGAAGCCAAGACTTTCCTTCACGGCCTTCTGGTGGTGGAAGATAAGATCAGTATGGCTCATGGGCTGGAGTCTCGAGTGCCTTTTCTCGATAACGATCTTGTCGACTTCGCCATGAAATGCCCTGTTTCGCTCAAGCTAAACAATTTGCAGGGCGTGATTCGAACAAACGAGAACGAGATGCTGGGGCGGAAGGGCAAGTATTTCCAGAAATCTGCCGACGGCAAACAGATTTTGCGTGACGTGATGGAACGCTACGTGCCCCGAAGTACGGCAAACGCAGTCAAGCAAGGGTTCTCCGCGCCCGATGCCAGCTGGTT
>JANQMQ010000113.1 GCA_028279995.1 Candidatus Phaeomarinibacter sp.
CATTGATATGGCAGAGATAGAGCCGCTGAGACTTTTGCTCAGCGGCGCTTCACTCTATAAAGCGGCCTATGACGCACAGCACCAATAAATCCAAAACGGACAAGAAACAGAAAGCGGAGCCGCTGGTTCTCCCTACGGGAGACAAGCTGCTGCTGCATTCGTGCTGCGCCCCGTGCTCAGGTGACGTGATGAACGAGATCGAACGTTCGGGCATCGAGTACACGATCCTGTTCTACAACCCGAACATTCATCCGCGTAAGGAATATGATCTCCGCAAGGAGGAGAACATGCGCTACGCGGAAAAGCTCGGCGTGCCGTTCATCGACCTTGACTACGACAAGGACAACTGGTTCGAGCGTGTACGCGGGTTTGAGAACGAGCCCGAGCGCGGCCACCGCTGCACGCTGTGCTTCGACATGCGCTTTGAGCGCACTGCGCTCTACGCCTACGAGCATGGCTTTGAGACGATCTGCTCGACGCTGGGCACGTCGCGGTGGAAAGACTTCAACCAGATCAATGGCTCCGGCGAGCGCGCGGCATCACGCTATCCCGGCATGACCTACTGGACCCATAACTGGCGTAAGGGCGGCGGCAGCCAGCGGATGCTGGACGTGTCCAAGGAAGAAGAGTTCTACCAGCAGGAATATTGTGGCTGCGTCTACTCCCTGCGCGATACCAACAAGCACCGTATGGACCAGGGCCGTCCTCCGATCCGTCACGGCATCAAGTATTACGGCAAGCCCGAGACGGACTATGAAGCCCAGGCGATGGCAGCAAAAGAAGTGGAAAAGACCGACGGTGCCTAGGCGACGGCTTCCACGCGGCTGAGTTCCTTGTTCAGCGCCTTGCGCGCCTTCTTTTCAAAGTCTGCATCAAGCCACGGGCTGAACAGGTCGAACATCTGGATGGCACCGCGGGCCATGTCGTCCCGCACGAGTTCGCTTTCTGCTTTTTCCACTTTGCGGAAACTGATCCAGGCACTCCACAACAGCCAGGTGTTGAGGGCGATCGACTTTCGCAGACGGGCCGTTTCGCTGCGTGCCTTAGGGAGCAATGCAGTGCCTTGCTTCTCCAGCACCACGACGATGGCTCCCAACGCCGCCAAGCTCCATGCCTGGAACGTCTTGTACTTTGCCGCCAGGTCTTCATCCGCTGTCAGAAGATCTGTCTGGCTGGCGAAGAAGAAGCGGTAGGCCCAGGCGATCTCCATGGCGTTGAGATAGAACGCGGCGAAGCGCTCTGGGGGGATCTGATCTATGTCTCTTACAAGGCTGTCGCGGAAAGCCGTTTCAAAGCGCTCATAGATCTCCGCCACGATCTCTTCACGGCTCTTAAAGTGGTAGTAGAGATTGCCCGGGCTGATGCTCAGGGCTTCGGCTATCCGCGTGGTTCCGGTCGCGGATGTGCCCTCGCGGTTCATCAGCTGACGCGCGCCCTCAATAATTTTTTCCCGGTTTCCAGCCATTTACGCATTCCTACTGACGCCGAACTTGACTTCCGACCCACTTTAGAGGAAAACCTCTAAATTAGATGAATTACTCTAATTGTCGCCGCTCACAGAAACCGGCGCAAGGGGAAGGAACGGGAAATGGACAAGATCGCGCAAGACGAAACGTCACATGACGCCGGGTCCGAGGGCCGCATACGTGGCGTGCGCAAACTGACATTCAGCTTTCCCATTGAGCAGGGAGCGCATTGGAACAAGAAGCGGCCGGAGTTCAGCCAGATCGTCAATGCCGCTTCACTTGCCATGCCGTACCTCGAACCCTACCTGATCCGCACCATGGCGAAGGCGCGCCCGCTGGTTGACGACCCCGCCCTCGTTAAGGAACTCAACGGCTACGTTGCGCAGGAAACAACCCACTATCGCCAGCACAAGATGTTCAACGACACCGTGGCCGCCTGCGGCTATGAGAGTGTTGCGCCGTTTGAGGAAGTGCTGAAGCGCGACTATGAGAGCTTCGGCGAGAAGCGGTCTCTGAAGTTCAACATGGCGTATGCGGAAGGCTTCGAGTCCATGGCGCTGGCCATCGGACACATGCTCGTAGAGGATCGCGAGCATCTGTTCGGGGGCGCCGACCCAGCCGTTTCCTCTCTCGTATTGTGGCACTTCGTGGAAGAGATCGAGCACAAGGAAGCCACGTTCGACGTGTTCCACGCCATTGGCGGCGGGTACTTCTGGCGAATCTACGGGCTACTGTTCGCCACGACGCACATCATGTTCCGCATCGGCCAGGGTTACCGGGCGCTACTCCGGGAAGATGGGCTATGGCGCAACTGGCGGTCGCGCTGGCAGCTGGCCAAGGACCTTGGCCGCATCTTCCGTATCCTGACACCAAAGATGCTTCGGATACTGAAGCCCAGCTACCACCCCAGCAAAGTAGCAGACCCGGACTGGGTGAAGGCCTGGTGGGCGCTTTATGGGGCGCATCCGGTGACCATGGGCGAACAGCTGGGCAAGCTCGACACAACAAGGCTTGAAGAAAGCGAACCGGCTTTGTTGGCCGCGTAGAAGGCGCACAACAACATCAAGGGGAGATTGGGAAGATGGCTGATACAACGTATACGGAAACTGTTGAGCGAAGCGTTATGACGGAACGCACGCGCGCGCTCTTGTTCTTCAACGGCTTCGGGCTCTTCGCCGTGGCCTGTCTGTTCGGGTGGGTGTGGTTCTTCCACCTGCTGGGCGAAATCGTGCTGTGGCCGCTGCCGATCCAGATCGAGGTGGATATTCCAGGTGACTCCCGCGCCTTCCGCATGGGGCACATGGAAGCGATCACCCAAGGGCTGATGCTGATGGGACTGGCCTTTGGCGGCCGCTATCTGCTGCTGACGGATAAGATGCAGACAGTTCTGCTGTGGTCATCCCTCGTAACCGCGTGGCTTTTCACCCTGCCGGCCATGGCCAATACTTTTTTTGGCACGCGTGGTCTGGCCTTTGGCGGCGGGCCGTTCAAGCAGAGCCTGGCCAATGACATTATCTACCTGTTCGGCTGGCCACCGGTCATCGGTGTACATGTGATGCTGGTGGTCATCGCCATCGGGGCACTGGCCTATCTCAAGCAGACAAGGACTGCGTAAGCGTCAGGACGCTGTCATCTCGCGCAACACTTTTTCCGTCGCTTCATCGGTCGGCAGGAAGGTCTCGATCGAGAGTTCCGCCAGGCCGATGTCGGCCGCGGTACCCAGACTGCCGATGATCGATGTGAAGCGCAGGTCAACGTCACCCAACCGCATATGAAGCGGAATGATCAGCGGCACGGCACTGGTGGTGCGCCGCGGCGGCTTCCAGCCTTTGGGCAGCATCTCCATCATGCTTTTCAGCACCGTGTCATCGCCCGCGTGATCCGCCTCGCGGCGCACGCGCTTGAGGACGTCGGATACGACTTCGTCCCAGTTGACGATGGCGTCGCGCATGGGGCCGGGCTGGAGCATGAGCTCGAACATGGTCTTGTTGGCGCCGTCGTCCCCCGCAAGGC
>JANQMQ010000116.1 GCA_028279995.1 Candidatus Phaeomarinibacter sp.
GACCAGCGGTCCCGGGTCGCGGAAGGGGGCGCCATCACGATTTCGCCGGGGAGGTTTTCCTTCGCGCTCCCGCTCACAAGACGCAGGTCCCCAAGGTCAACACCGAAGTCCTGATAAAGCGCACACAGCTTTTCCATCGCACCGTGCAAGTAGACAGGCCGGTCATATCCCTGCTCGCGCAGATGCTTGATAACCCGCTGGGCTTTGCCCAACGCATAGGCGCCAACAAGATGCGTGCGCTGCGGGAACCGCGCCACTGACGCCAACAGTTTTGCAGTTTCCTGCTCGGTTGGCGGATGCCGGAAAACGGGCAGAGCGAAAGTCGCTTCCGTAACAAACACATCGCAGGAGACAGGCTCAAAGCGAGCGCAGGTTGGATCAGCCCGCCGTTTGTAGTCTCCGGACACCACAATTCGCGTGCCGGCATATTCAATCACAGCCTGCGCCGATCCCAGTACATGGCCTGCCGGGACAAGCTTGACGCTTACGCTATCTATCTGCGTCGCCTCTCCATAGGTTGCCGGTTGGCGTGTCCTCGTAAATGCGTCCCCATAGCGCACCGCCATGATCGCCAGGGTTTCGGGCGTGGCCAGCACAGCGCCATGACCAGCCCGGGCATGGTCGGCGTGCCCGTGGGTGATCACCGCCCGATCAACCGGACGTACCGGGTCCACATAAAAGTCAGCAACCGAGCAATAGAGCCCTTGCGGCGTCGGATGCAGTAATTTGTCAGCAGGCATGGCCATAAGGCCCAATCTAGGCGAACATTATAAGAACCCAAGCCTGAAATTGCATATTTTCATCGCCTTATGACTTCTGCCGTTGCCACGAAAAAGACCGAAAATGCACCGGAATTGACCCTTCCTGACACTTTTTCCGCCTGGTTTGCGTCCCGTGGCTGGCAGGCAAGGCCGCATCAGCTGGCTCTGGCCCAGGCAGGCCTTGAAGGGAAATCCGCCTTGCTGATTGCGCCCACCGGCGGCGGCAAGACACTTGCCGGTTTTCTGCCCAGCCTGATCGAGATCGCACAGCAGGAACCGCGCAAGCCTGGGCAGGTGCGCAAGCTGCACACACTTTACATTTCGCCACTCAAGGCACTGGCGGTGGATGTTGCGCGGAATCTGGAAGCGCCCATCAACGAAATGGGCCTCGATATCCGTGTTGAAACACGCACCGGCGATACGCCCCAGAACCGGCGCCAGCGCCAGCGTCGCAACCCGCCGGACATTCTGATGACAACCCCGGAACAACTGGCATTGCTCCTGTCCTACACCGACAGCGACCGGTTCTTTTCAGGCCTCAAGGCTGTTGTATTGGACGAACTGCATGCCCTTGCGCCTTCCAAGAGAGGCGACCTGCTGTCTCTTGGGCTGGCGCAGTTGCGGCGCCTGTCGCCCAGGCTGCGGCTCACGGGCCTGTCTGCCACGGTAGAAAATCCGGATCGGCTGCGCCGCTATCTGGTACCGCAGGACGGGACGGACGAGGCCCTGTCGGAACTTGTCGTGGGCGATGGCGGAACTGTGCCGGATGTCTCGATCCTGTCGAGCAAGGAACGCATTCCCTGGTCCGGTCATTCAGCCCGCCACGCGATGGACGAAGTGTATGAGGCCATCTGCGCAAACCGGCTGGTGCTCGTTTTCGTCAATACCCGCAGCCAAGCTGAATTCGTGTTTCAGTCTCTCTGGCACCTCAACGAAGATACATTGCCGATCGCTCTTCACCACGGGTCGCTCGCCACCGAGAAACGCCGCAAGGTGGAAGCAGCCATGGCGAAAGGTGAGCTGCGGGCCGT
>JANQMQ010000124.1 GCA_028279995.1 Candidatus Phaeomarinibacter sp.
GCGTATGCGCACCAATGACCTTGTGGCCATTGCGCCCTATATGGCGCGCGAGCTGCCGGAACTGCTGTCGATCGAGTGCTGGGGCGGCGCTACGTTTGATGTGGCCATGCGCTTTTTGCATGAAGACCCGTGGTCGCGGCTGCACCAGCTGCGCGAGGCCATGCCCAATGTGCTGACGCAGATGCTGCTGCGCTCCGCCAATGCGGTCGGTTACACCAACTATCCCGACAATGTTGTGACCTATTTCATCGACCGGGCAGCCGACGCAGGTATTGACCTGTTCCGGGTGTTCGACTGCCTCAATGTGGCGGAGAACATGGTGCCCGCTATCGAAGAGGTCGCAAAAACCGGCAAGCTGTGCGAGGCGGCAATCTGCTATTCGGGCGACCTGACGAACCCGGCAGAAGACAAATACACCCTCGCCTATTACCTCAACCTCGCCAGACAGTTCGAGGCGGCGGGCGCACACATCATTGGCATCAAGGACATGGCCGGGCTGTGCAAACCGGCCGCCGCGCGCGAGCTGGTAACGGCGCTGCGCAACGAGACCGACCTGCCGATCCACTTCCATACCCATGACACCTCTGGCGCGGCGGCGGCGAGCGTGCTGGCGGCGGCTGAGGCTGGTGTCGATGCGGTGGATGCGGCCATCGACTCCATGTCCGGCGTCACATCGCAGCCCAATCTGGGCTCCATTGCAGCCGCCCTGCGCCATCAGCAGCGCGATACGGGGCTGGATGCGGACGCTCTCATTGCAGTCACCACCTATTGGGAGCAGGTCCGCAAGCACTACGGGCCGTATGAGAGCGATATCCGCGCGGGCACGTCCGACGTCTACCGCCATGAAATCCCCGGCGGTCAGTACACGAACCTTCGTCAGCAGGCCAAGGCCATGGGGCTGGACCATCGCTGGCCGGAAGTGGCTGGCGCGTACGCCGCCGTCAACAAACTGCTGGGCAACATCGTCAAGGTGACGCCCTCCTCCAAGGTGGTGGGCGATCTGGCGCTCTACATGATGTCGTCAGGGTTGACCGTGGAAGACGTGCTGGACCCGGACAAGGACATTGCCTTCCCCGAAAGCGTGATCCAGCTCCTCAACGGCGAACTGGGGACACCACCGGGCGGCTTCCCCGACGACATCACCAGCCGCGTGCTCAAGGGCAAGACACCGTTGACCGGGCGGCCCGGTGCGCACCTGCCGGCGGCAGACCTCGAGGCCGAGCGTGCGGCGGCGGCGGAGGCCGTGGGCCGGGAGATCAATGATGAGGACCTGGCGTCCTATCTCATGTACCCACGCGTCTTCACCGACTTTGCCATCCATCAGGTCGAACACGGGGATGTGGAGGTGCTGCCGACGCCGGTCTTCTTCACCGGCATGGAAGTGGGCGAGGAAATCTCCGTTCATATCGACAAGGGCAAGACGCTGGTCATCCGCTGCCTCGGGGTGTCGGATGCGGACCAGGAAGGCTATCGCCGGGTCTTTTTCGAGCTCAACGGGCAGCCGCGTCAGGTCAAGGTGCTGGACACCCACCTCGCCGCCCCCGCCGCCGAGCGGCCCAAGGCGGACGCAGCCAACCCGAATCATGTGGGTGCGCCAATGCCGGGTCTTGTAGTGCAGATATCGGTAAAACCGGGCGACTCAGTTAAAGCAGGGGATACGCTTGTTGCCCTCGAGGCCATGAAGATGCAGACCACCGTCACCGCCGAGCGCGATGGGGTGATTGCAGACCTCATGGTCGAGCCGGGCATCACCATTGATGCGAAAGACCTGATCATGACTTTTGAAGATGTCTGAAGCGGCAAGGCTGCCGGACAGTTCAGCACAGACCATGACCGACGCCCGGGCCCTGCTCAAGACCGTCTTCGGCTTTGACGATTTCCGGCCGGGTCAGGAAGAGATCGTCGCGGCCATTCTCGGCGGCGAGGATGTGCTCGCCATCATGCCGACCGGTGCGGGCAAATCCCTGTGCTATCAGCTGCCCGCGCTGATGCGCGACGGGCTGACAGTCGTCGTGTCGCCGCTCATTGCGCTGATGCGCGATCAGGTGGCAGCGCTGCAGGCCAATGGGGTTGAAGCCGGGGCGCTGACGTCGAATACGGACCCGTATGAGGCCGAGCGCATTCATCAGGCGATTGATGACGGCACACTCAAGCTGCTGTTCATGGCGCCGGAGCGGCTGTCGATTGCCGGCGGGCTGTTGCAGCGCGCGGGCGTCTCCATGCTGGCCATCGACGAGGCGCACTGTGTCAGCCAGTGGGGCCATGACTTCCGGCCGGACTATCTCAAGATCGGTGCCCTGCGCGACCAGCTGAGCGCGCAATTGGGACATGTGCAGATCACGGCCTTTACCGCCACGGCGGATGAAGAAACGCGCGGCGAGATTGCCTCGAAACTGTTTACCGGCGCGCCGCAGGTTTTTCTTGGCGGCTTTGACCGGCCGAACCTGTTTCTGGCGTTTGAGCCCAAAGCGCAGCCGAAGACGCAGGTGGCGGACTTCGTGGCGCAGCATCCCGGCGAGGCGGGCATCGTCTATTGCTCCTCGCGCGCCAAGACAGAGAGCTTTGCGGAGCACCTCCAGTCAAAAGGCGTTGAGGCGCTGGCCTATCACGCGGGGCTCGACGGCGAGACCCGGCAGGTGCGCCAGGACCGGTTTACCCGCGAGGACGGTATCGTCATCTGCGCCACCGTTGCTTTCGGCATGGGCATCGACAAGCCGGATGTGCGCTTTGTGGTGCATGCGGACATGCCCAAGAGTATGGAGAGCTATTATCAGGAAGTA
>JANQMQ010000016.1 GCA_028279995.1 Candidatus Phaeomarinibacter sp.
CCTCCGACACGCCCCCTTCAAACCCCGCCCGAAAAGCCGCCAAACGGCACCGCCGGGGCTGGAAAGGCCGCCGGACACCCCTGCGCGATTGCGGCGCGCCCGGCGATGAAGTCTGGGTGGAACAAGGAGCCGGGGAATGAGACTTTAAGGTCGTATGGGAACGCTGCTGGGCTGCATAATTCTTATGCTTTCGCTCGCCGGCGGCGTACTTGGGAGCAATGAAAACCCTAGAACAATGGCACCGACAACAAACGTCGCAACGGAAAGCAATATCAATGCAATAGCGCCAAGACGTAGCTTTTCGGCGAGGTCGTCATACGCTTCGCCCTTCCTTTTCATTTCTTCGACGGAAATGCCTGGCTTACTAACCTCTCTGCCAGTTAAGCGCTCATAGAGGGCTTTCAGGTTGGTAGCTGCTATCTCCCGACGCCAATGGACGGCCTGATCTTGATAAACGAGCACAAAGTATCCGAGCAAGTTGCATGAAAAAGCCAAGAAAAGACCGAGTACAAACAACGCGCCTGCAGCCATAAAGTACTCCTGACGCTCAACAACATTCGCGCCAAATAGGACTGCAAAAGCAGGCAAGAAGGTAACCCCTCCCCCGTTTAGTAAATAGACGCTACGGATCGCAGTTAGCGCATAGCTTGTAGCTTGCTCAACATGCGCTCGGCCCTGCACATCAAGTGGGAGAACGCCAACCTCCCACTCCAGTAGGAAGTTTCTGCGCCTGCGGTCGTACTCACCAAAACCATCCTGCGGAGGACCCGGCTGTTCAGAAGACAATATGCACCCCTCTTTTCCTTTAGTTGCAGAAGGTTGCCACATCTTCGACACCCCTTGCATCCCTCCCCTCCCCCCTCTATAACCCCGCCTCTTAGTGCCGCCTGGCCTGTAGGGCATGCCATGGCGGCTTTGTTGCTGTTCCAGCGCTGGACGCACATACGTCCGGCGCTTTGATTTGAAGGAAGATGCGAAATGCCCAAACTGAAGACAAAGAGCGGCGCCAAGAAGCGTTTCTCTCTGACGGCCAAAGGGAAAGTGCGCGCAGGCCAGGCCGGCAAGCGCCACGGCATGATCAAGCGGACGCAGACACAGATCCGCAATCAGCGCGGCACCACGATCCTGTCCGCTCAGGATGCAAAGATCGTCAAGAAGTTCCTGCCTTACGGCTGAACGCCCCTTTGGAAAATCGTTTGAGGAGAACCTGACATGGCACGTGTCAAACGGGGCGTCACAACTCACGCCCGCCACCGCAAAGTAATCAAGAAAGCCAAGGGTTATTACGGCGCCCGGAAGAACACCTTCCGCATTGCCACCCAGGCTGTCGACAAGGCTGGCCAGTACCAGTATCGCGACCGCAAAGTCCGCAAGCGGACATTCCGCTCGCTCTGGATTCAGCGCATCAATGCCGCCACGCGTGAGCATGGCATGACCTATGGCCGATTTATCAACGGTCTCAGTGTCGCTGGCATCGATGTGGACCGGAAAGTGCTTTCCGATCTGGCGATCCGCGAACCTGAGGCCTTCAAGGCTCTGGTCGATCAGGCGGCCGCCGCGCTGAAGTAGTCCTCAAGGACTCACCCACGAAGACGAACATCGCCGTTTTTGCCCGCGCGGGCGCTGCCGGTTCTCACCAGAACCGAGTGAGCTGCCTTGCGCGTGGCAACGGCGATTTTTTTATGCAACAAGGCCTGCATTCATAGGGCCGGGATTGAGACCAGAATGAGCGACCTTCAGACTGAAGCGAAAACCCTCGAAAACCAGTTCACCTCCGCCATCGCGGATGCGGAAAGCCTTGATGCGCTGGAGCAGGTGCGCGTCGCCGCCCTTGGCAAGAAGGGTCGCGTGTCAGAGCTCATGAAGGGCCTTGGCAAGATGAGCCCGGAGGAGCGCAAGGAAGCGGGCCCGCTTCTCAACGGCCTCAAGACCCGCATCGCAGACGCCATTGCGGACCGTCAGGCCACGCTGCATGACGCAGCTCTTGCCGTACAGCTTGAGCAGGATCGGGTGGACGTCACGCTCCCTGTCGCGCAGGCGAGTGCTGAAGCAGGCCGCATTCACCCCAACTCCCAGGTGATGGACGAGATCATTGCCATCTTCGCGGATATGGGCTTCGACGTGAAGGAAGGTCCGGACATCGAAACGGACGAATACAACTTCACCGCGCTGAACATTCCACCGGAGCACCCTGCCCGGCAGATGCACGACACTTTCTATTTCCATGAGCAGGAAGACGGCTCAAGGCTGCTGCTGCGCACGCATACAAGTCCCGTGCAGGTGCGCACCATGCGCAACGAGAAGCCGCCGCACCGCTTCATCGCGCCGGGGCGCACCTTCCGCTGCGACTCCGACCAGACCCACACGCCGATGTTCCATCAGGTCGAGGGCATGGTGATCGACGAAGAGACCCATATGGGCCACCTGCGCTGGACGCTGGAAGAATTTGCCCGCGCCTATTTCGAGGTCGACACGGTCGAGATGCGCTTCCGCCCGAGCTACTTCCCGTTCACGGAACCCTCCATGGAGGTGGACATCCGCTGCGACCGCTCCGGCAAGGACATCAAGATCGGCCAGGGCGATGACTGGATGGAGATCCTGGGTTGCGGCATGGTCAACCCGAATGTGCTCAAGGCGTCGGATCTAGACCCTGAGGTCTATCAGGGCTTCGCCTTCGGCATCGGGATCGACCGTCTCGCCATGCTGAAATACGGCGCGCCTGACCTGCGGGCGTTTTTCGATGGCGACCTGCGCTGGCTCAAGCATTACGGATTCTCGGCACTGGATGTCCCCTCTTTATATGGAGGGCTGAGCCGATGAAATTCTCCCTCTCCTGGCTTAAGGACCACCTTGAGACAACAGCCACGCTCGACGAGATTTCAGATGCCCTCACCATGCTGGGGCTGGAAGTGGAAGAGATTCATGACCCGGCCAAAGCGCTGGGCGCTTTCACTGTCGCCAAGATCATCAGCGCCGAGCAGCATCCCAATGCGGACAAGCTGAAGCTCTGCAAGGTCGCGACTGCCAAGGGTGAGATGCAGGTCGTCTGTGGTGCCCCCAATGCGCGCGAAGGGCTTGTCGGCATCTTTGCACCGGAAGGCGCTTACGTGCCCGGCATCGACATGACGCTGAAGCCGACGGAAATCCGTGGTGTGCAGTCCAACGGCATGATGTGTTCCGAGCGCGAGCTGGAACTGTCGGACGAGCACAACGGCATCATCGACCTTGAAGGAGATTTCGAGGTCGGCCTGTCGGCGGCAGAAGCGCTTGGCGTGAATGACCCGGTGATCGAGATCGCCATCACCCCCAACCGTCCGGACTGCACTGGTGTGCGCGGCATCGCGCGCGACCTCGCCGCCATGGGTGTCGGCACGCTGAAGCCGGAGACCATTGAGCCTGTGCCCGGTACGTTCGAGAGCCTGACGAAAGTCGACCTCAAGTTCGACGGCGAACCGGCATGTCATCTGTTCCTTGGGCGGATGATCAAAGGCGTGAAAAACGGCCCGTCGCCTGACTGGCTGCAGAAGAAGCTGCGCGCCATCGGCCTGCGTCCGATCAATGCGCTGGTGGACATCACCAACTACATGTCCTTCGACCGCGCGCGCCCGCTGCATGTGTTCGATGCGGACAAGCTCACCGGCACCGTTCATGCCCGCATGGGCCGCACCGGTGAGAAGTTCCTGGCCCTGGACGGCAAGGAGTATGAAGCGGACGAGAGCATGTGCGTCATCGCCGATGACTCAGGCATGCTCGGCCTTGGTGGCGTCATGGGCGGCGAAGCAACCGGCTGCACCGAGGACACCGTCAATGTCTTCGTCGAGTGTGCGCTGTTCGACCCCATCACCATTGCCACCGCAGGCCGCAAGACAGGCATC
>JANQMQ010000135.1 GCA_028279995.1 Candidatus Phaeomarinibacter sp.
AGGTCAAAGCGCTTGCCCATCAGGCTGTCCGCAGGCCGCCCGAGCAATTCCTCCGCAGCCGGATTGATGAAGGCGACAGCCCCATGCCGGTCGAGCACCACCATGGCATCCGGTGCCTCCTGCACCAGCACCAACGGGGCAGGGGCCTGTACGGATTGATTTGTGCGGTCAGCAGCTGGCCGCGCCAGCTTGGCGTGCCGCGCCAGCGCGCGGGCAACTGCATTGGAGAGATCCGCGCCGTTGAAATCGCCCGCCGGGGTGAGGTCGACCACCTCGTCCGCGCCTGCCTCAATGGCGGCGAGTTCTGCCGCGTCGTCAAGGGCACGCATCAGGACGATGACCGGTGCATCCGGGCCGACCGCGCAAATGCGCTTGAGACGGGACAGGCCGGCATCGCTGGCATCAAGTTCCACGACGATGGCCGTCAGGCCGGGCACCAGCAACTGGTCCAGCCCGGCAGCGGGACGGCTGTGGATAAGATCAACAGGCTTGTCCCGCCGCGCATCGAGGGCAGAGGCGACCTGCCGGGCGGTATCGGCCTTTTCGCAGACAACACCGACGCTTTCACGCCGGGCGGGAACATCCACCGGGGCGAGTGCCAGACGACCGTTTTCGGCAAGCAGTTGGGCCCGCTTGGGCATAATGCCCTTGCGGAGCTTGGGGGGATTCGCGGGTACTGAACTGTGCTGGGAGCGCATAAACCGCCTGCAGGCCTCATGTTTTTGGGTTCGGAGCCGCGAACAGATGCGAATCCGTGAATCAAACATGAACATTGATGGTAAACACGGAGTAAATGATTGGTGGCGGGATTAAGGCATCGTTAGGTCAGATGACCGGGCCGTTAACTCGTAATGCCCCAAATTCCCTTGCTTGCCGGGGCCTGTGCCCCTGCGCTAGGTAAGGCGCCCATCTCCTAACAAGCCGGACAGATTTCCACCGTGGCCAAGAAGCAAAAGCAGTTCCGCCCCAAGGCGCGCCTTCCAAAAGGCCTGCGCGACCTGCGCGCAGAAGATGTCGCCGCCCGCCGGGCCATGCTGGCAACCATCATGAAGGTCTATGAATCCTACGGGTTTGACCCCTTGGAGACCTCGGCCATGGAATATGCGGATGCGCTGGGCAAGTTTCTGCCCGACGCCGACCGCCCCAATGAAGGCGTCTTCAGCTTTCAGGACGATGACGACCAGTGGCTGTCCCTGCGCTACGACCTGACGGCGCCCCTGGCCCGCATGGTGGCGGAGAACTACGAAACCCTGCCCAAGCCGTTCCGCCGCTACCAGACCGGACAGGTCTGGCGGAACGAGAAGCCGGGCCCCGGGCGTTTCCGTGAATTCACCCAGTGTGATGCGGACAGTGTCGGCACGCCGGAGATGGCAGCGGACGCTGAACTCTGCGCCATGGTGTCGGATGCGCTGGAGGCGGTCGGCATTCCGCGCGGCGACTATGTGGTGCGCGTCAACAACCGCAAGATTCTCGATGGCGTGCTGGAAACCATCGGCGTCCCCGCAGGGGAAGAAGGCGCACTGCAGCGCATGACCGTGCTGCGCGCCATCGACAAGCTGGACCGGCTGGGTCCCGAAGGCGTGAAGCTGCTGCTGGGCGACGGCCGCAAGGATGAGTCCGGCGATTTCACCAAGGGGGCGGGCCTCAATAGCGAGCAGGCCGATACGGTTCTGGCCTTTGTAGGCGCTGGGAATGAAGACCGCGCGAAAGTTCTGGATACCCTGCGTGGCCTTGTGGGCAGCAGCGAGGCGGGGCTTGAGGGCATCGCGGAGTTGGAAGAAATCGCCACCCTGCTGGACGCGACCGGCTACGGCCCGGACCGCATTCTCTTTGACCCCGCCGTTGTGCGCGGCCTTGGCTACTACACGGGGCCTGTCTACGAGGCAGAACTGACCTTTGACGTCAAAGACGATGACGGCAACACGATCCGCTTCGGCTCCATCGGCGGCGGCGGCCGCTATGACGATCTGGTCAGCCGTTTCAAGGGCACACCGATCCCCGCGACCGGCGTCTCCATCGGTGTCGACCGGTTGTTGTCGGCGCTGGATGCGCTGGGTCGCACCAGGAGCCAGTCGCTGACGCCGCCAGTCGTTGTCCTGCCGTTGGACAAGGACCGCATGGCCGATTACCAGCGCATGGTCTTTGATCTTCGCAACGCAGGCATCCGCGCGGAAATGTATCTCGGCGGGGCAGGCATGCGGGCGCAGCTGAAATATGCCGACAAGCGCGGCGCGCCGGTTGCGGTCATTCAGGGATCAGACGAGTTCGAGAAGGGGGAGGTCACCCTCAAGGACCTGGTCCTGGGCGAGATGCTGTCCAAGGAGATCGAGGACAACACCACCTGGCGCGAAGACCAGCCGGCACAGGTGTCCGTCGCCGCAGATGGCCTGATCGACGCCGTGAAGGACATGTTGAACAGGCCGCATATGAAGGCCTGAATGTCCTGTTTTTCGCCTTCCGGCCTATGAAATCTGTCAAATTTGGGTGAAATTGTCCTGAAAAAAGACAGAAGCGCCGAGATATTTTTGTGACTTGCCAAGAAACAGGACACAATGTATTGCAGCGTCCATGACAAATGACGCTCTGAGTTTTGCCGCCATCATTGCCGAATGGGGGAAGCCCGCGGATTTCGCCCGCGCGCTTGGCCAGGAGGATGGGGGAGATCTGGCCCGCAAATGGCGCCGCCGCGACAGCATTCCCCAGGAATGGTGGCCTGCGGTCATTGATGCAGCCCGCCGCGACGGCAAGCAGGTAGACGCTGAACGTCTCTTGCGGGCACAGCGCAATGCGGTCTCGCGCAAATCCGGCGAAGCGGTGGACACGGCACCCATTATCGAAAGTCCGGACCCGGAGCGTCCCGCGGCTGGCTATGATGCAGCGTCGCTGGAGGCGCTGGACGCGCAGGCGCAAAGCGTCAAGGCGGTATTCAATCAGGCAGGCTTCGTTCCCGTCGAGCCGCCAACCATGCAGCCCGCCGACATCTTCCTCAATCGCTCCGGCGAAGACATTCGCCAGCGCACCTATGTGTTTGAAGATCCCGGCGGCGAGGAATGGTGTCTGCGGCCTGATCTGACGATCCCCACCTGCCGCATGTATCTGGAGCGCGACCCCCAGGGCACGAGCGAGGCAAAGCTCTGCTACAACGGCCCGGCCTATCGCTATCAGCCGCCCAGCGCGGGAAAGCCGGTCGAGTTTCTGCAGGCAGGCGTCGAGCACATCGGCGGCGCCAGCACGCCCGAAGCGGATGCGGAGATCGTCGCCATTGCCATCGATGCGGTGCAGAGCGCGGGACTCAAATCCTTTGGCACCACCCTGGGGGACCTTGGTCTCTTTGGCGCGCTGGTCGACAAGCTGGACCTGCCGCAAAGCTGGCGGGGCCGCCTCAAGCGCCACATCTGGCGCCCGGCCTATTTTGACGAAATGCTGACCCGGCTGACCGAAGCGGACGCAACGCCAGTGACGCCCAACACCAATCAGGCATTGCTGGCGGCGCTGGATGTGATGGAGCCCGAGCGTGCCCGCGACGTGGTGCAGGACGTGCTGGCGCTGGCCGGCATTTCAGCCGTAGGCGGACGCACCGTCACCGAGATTTCCGAACGCTTTCTGGAGCAGGCGGCAGGGGCTGCTTCCGCCGAGCTGTCGCACGAAACCGCCGACGCCATTCGTGCGTTCCTCGCCATCTCCGTCCCCTGCACCAGTGCGGTGGACGAAATCGCCCATGTGGCCAAGGCCGCCGGTGTGTCCCTGGACGATGAGCTGGAGGCAATTGCCCGGCGCATCGATCTCATCTGCGGCAAGGGCATCAACCGCAACGACATCACCTTTGATGCCGATTTCGGCCGCAAGGAGGAGTACTACACGGGCTTCGTGTTCGAGTTGCGGGTAGAAGCGCTGGGTGCGTCCCGGCAGGTCGCCGGTGGTGGCCGGTACGATGGTCTCCTCAAGAGTCTGGGTGCCCCGCGCAATGTGCCTGCCGTCGGATGCGCCATCCGGACCGAAAGACTGCTGGCCGCTGTTGGCCTGGAGGCCCGCTCATGAGTGCGTCTGATACAGAAGACCGCCTGATCATCGCCGTGCCCTCCAAGGGCCGGTTGCAGGAAAAGGCAATGGAGTTCTTTGGCGAGGCCGGGTGCCCCATCAAGAAGTCCGGCTCGTCACGCGAATATGTCGGCCGCCTCGGCGGCGTGCCCAACGCGGATGTGGCGTTCCTGTCGGCCAGCGAGATTGCCGGGGCGCTGGGCTCAGGCCAGGTGCATCTGGGCATTACCGGCGAAGACCTGCTGGAAGAAAAACTTCCCGATCCCAATGCCGCCGTCCACATCATCAAGCCGCTGGGCTTTGGCCACGCGGATGTGGTGGTTGCGGTGCCGCAGTCCTGGATTGATGTGCGCACCATGGCGGATTTTGATGATGTGGCCATCGCCTATCACGCCCGCCATGGCGAGCGGGTGCGCATTGCCACCAAATATCTGCGCTTGACGCGCAACTTCTTTGCAGCGCACGGCCTGGCGGATTACCGCATCGTTGAAAGTGCCGGGGCGACGGAAGGCGCGCCAGCCGGCGGCACGGCGGAAGCCATCGTCGACATCACGTCGACGGGCGCGACGCTGGCGGCCAACAATCTCAAGATTCTCGATGACGGCGTGATGCTGCGGAGTGAGGCCAACCTCATTGCCTCGCGCACCGCTTCCTGGGGGCCGAACACCCGCGCGGCCGCCGCCAAGATTCTGGAAATGATCGAAGCCGTGTCCCGCGCAAAGGGCGTGGTGGAAGTGCGCTTCCTGCATGATGTGTCGGACACGGCTCTGCTGCGTGACCTGGAAGAGCAGTTCGGCGCCCGCGTGCCGTTCCCCTATGACGAGGACGGGGCTCGCGTCGCGCTGATCATGCATGTGCCCGATGGCAAGGTGCACGACGTGGTCACGTACCTTTATGCGGCCGGCAAGGATGCTGTGACTGTCACAGAACCGCGCTACATTTTTGAACGTGGCAATCCGCTCATGGCGGCGCTGGAGGCAAAGCTGGGCTAGGCTTGCTGCACACGGATTTTCTTTGATGTGCCAGCAAGGAGCCCCGACATGCGTCCCGCCCTCGATCTGCCGCCGCTTCCCCTGGACGAGTGGGAAGACACCAAGGAAACCCTGCATCTGTTCTTGCAGATTGTCGGCAAGATCAGGCTCAAGACCCATCCCAAGCTGAACCACTGGTGGCACGTGACGCTCTACCCGTCGTCACGCGGCGTGACCACGCGGCGCATCCCCTATGGTGGCGTAGACTTCGAGATTGCCTTTGATTTCATCGACCACACTCTGATCATCACGCGATGTGACGGCGGCGAGCGCAGCTTTGCCCTGGCCGGCCTGAGCGTGGCCGACTTCTATGCCAGGGTCTTTGAGGCTCTCAAGGAACTTGGGATTGAGGTTGAAATTCACGCGATCCCCTATGACCGTCCTTACACAACGCCTTTTGCTCAGGATACGGATCACAAGACCTATGACGGCGACAAGGTGCGTGCCTATTGGCGGGCCCTGTCTCAGATCGCAACCGTCTTCGAGGAGTTCCGCGGCCGCTTTCTCGGCAAGTCGACCCCGGTACACCTGTTCTGGCATTCCTTCGACCTGGCGCTCACCCGCTTCTCCGGCAAGAAGGCCCCACCCATGGAGGGCGGCACCAAAGCCGACAAAGAAGCCTACAGCCACGAAGTCATCTCGTTCGGCTGGTGGGCCGGCGACGATCAGGTACGCGAGGCAGCTTTCTATTCGTACACGGCGCCTGAGCCGGACGGCATTGAGACGCATCCGCTCGAACCCGCCCAAGCCGTGTGGAACGCCGCCGGTGGCTCGCACATGGCCTTCCTGACCTACGAGGCCGTGCGTCAGAGCGCAGACCCACGCGAGACCCTGCTGGCTTTCCTCGAAAGCGCCTATCAGGCTGGCGTCACCAGAGCCGGATGGCCGGTGGAGGACTTCACCCATCAGGCCTAGACCGCACAGGTTCGGGGCAGCGCCCTAGGGCATGAGGCAGTCGAGCCTGTAGAGGCAGTCCCGCTGGACGCGGAGCCGGACAGCGAGGCGGATGCATGCCGCGGTACCCTGCCAGCCGGGATGTGCGGCGATGTGGTTGAGGCTGTTGACCGTACGGTCAATGTCAAACAGGGCGCGGCTCCAGCTGCGCTCCTCCGCAAGCGCAGTGACAATCTCCTTGTGCGCCGCCATGGCCCGGGCCGCGAAATCCGGAATGTCGGACGCGGCACCGGGATTTTGCGCCTGCAGTCGCTTCAGCAGACCCGGTGCGGCACGCAGGACCTTGATACGGCCGAGCACCTCGCGCTCGATCCGGGTGACATGCAGTCCGGCCTTGAGGCGGGACCGGTTAAACGGTTGGGGCAAGAAATCTACCATACAGCCAGTGTCTCATCGCCCGCAGGAGCGGGGATAAGTTTTTCCAAAAACAAAAAGGGCGGCTCGTAAGAGCCCCCCTTTTCGCATTCGCTTAAGCTGTGAGGCTCAGGCAACGTGATGCTTACATCATGCCGCCCATGCCACCCATGCCGCCCATGTCCGGCATTGCCGGAGCAGCAGCGCCGCCCTTTTCGGGCTTGTCGGCAACCATGGCTTCTGTGGTGATCAGAAGGCTGGCAACAGATGCTGCGTCCTGCAGAGCGTGGCGCACGACCTTCACGGGGTCGATGACGCCCATTTCAACGAGGTTGCCGTACTCTTCGGTCTGTGCGTTGAAGCCGAAGCCCACGCCCTTGCCTTCAAGCACCTTGCCCACAACGATCGAGCCTTCAACGCCGGCATTTTCGGCGATCTGGCGGATCGGAGCTTGGATGGCGCGAAGAACGATCTTCACACCAGCCTGCTGGTCGTGGTTTTCAGCATTGTCGATGACGGCAGTGACGGCCTTTGTGGCTGACAGCAGAGCCGTACCGCCACCCGGCACGATGCCTTCTTCAACAGCAGCGCGGGTTGCGTTGAGTGCGTCGTCAACACGGTCCTTGCGCTCTTTCACTTCCACTTCGGTTGCACCGCCAACACGCAGAACGGCAACACCGCCTGCAAGCTTGGCAAGACGCTCCTGAAGCTTCTCGCGGTCGTAGTCAGACGAAGTCTCTTCGATCTGGTTACGGATCTGAGCGACACGGCTTTCGATGTCTTTCTTCTTGCCGGAGCCGTCAACGATCGTTGTGTCGTCCTTGGTGATGCGGACCTTCTTGGAGGTGCCGAGCATGTCGAGGGTCACTGTTTCCAGCTTGATGCCGAGGTCTTCAGAGATGACCTGGCCGCCGGTGAGAACAGCGATGTCTTCGAGCATGGCCTTGCGGCGGTCGCCGAAGCCCGGTGCCTTGACGGCAGCAATCTTGAGGCCGCCGCGCAGCTTGTTGACCACGAGAGTCGCCAGTGCTTCGCCTTCAATGTCTTCTGCAATGATCAGCAGCGGACGTGAAGACTGCACAACAGCTTCCAGGATCGGCAGCATGGACTGCAGGTTGGAGAGCTTCTTTTCGTGCAGCAGGATGTACGGATCGTCGAGTTCCGTCGTCATCTTGTCAGCATTGGTGATGAAGTACGGTGACAGATAGCCACGGTCGAACTGCATGCCTTCAACGACTTCCAGCTCGGTTTCCAGTGACTTGGCTTCTTCAACCGTGATCACGCCTTCATTGCCGACCTTCTGCATGGCCTGGGAAATCAGCTCGCCGATTTCCTTTTCGCCATTAGCGGAGATGGTGCCGACCTGTGCGATTTCCTCAGAGCCCTTCACCTTCTTGGCGCGCTTCTTGAGGTCAACCACAGCCGCAGCAGCAGCCATGTCGATACCGCGTTTGAGGTCCATCGGGTTCATGCCGGCAGCCACAGACTTGGCGCCTTCGCGAACGATGGCCTGAGCCAGAACGGTTGCCGTGGTCGTGCCGTCACCGGCTTCGTCGTTGGTGCGGGACGCGACTTCGCGAACCATCTGGGCACCCATGTTTTCGAACTTGTCTTCCAGTTCGATTTCCTTCGCCACGGACACACCGTCCTTGGTGGTGCGCGGTGCGCCGAAGGATTTGTCGATGACGACGTTGCGGCCCTTAGGACCAAGCGTCACCTTCACAGCATCTGCCAGCGTGTCGACGCCCTGGAGCATCTTTTCACGGGCTTCGGAACCAAATTTGACTTCTTTAGCCATGGTTTCCTCGTTACCTCTCATTGTGCCGGTCGGCGCTTGTCGGAAGCAGCCTTTCCCGGCGGGTTAGTTGACTTGAAGTGGGCAATAAAAAAGCCGCGCTAGTGAGGAATGTCCTCGCGCAGCCTTACTTCTTGCCCTTCTTGCCTTCGATCACGCCGAGAATGTCGCTCTCTTTCATGATGAGCAGATCTTCACCGTCGATCTTCACTTCGGTACCGGACCACTTGCCGAACAGCACCTTGTCGCCGGCCTTCACGTCGAGCGGCTGAACCTTGCCTGACTCATCGCGTGCGCCGTCGCCAACAGAGACGACTTCGCCTTCACTCGGCTTTTCCTTGGCTGTGTCGGGAATGATGATCCCGCCAGCCGTCTTCTCATCTTCTTCGAGCCGGCGAACGACCACGCGGTCGTGCAGGGGACGAAAACCCATGAGCTCTCTCCTCTCAAATGGATAAGGCCCCAAACGCATCAGGGCCAAAAGTCCAATGTTTTCAATAAGTAAGCGGGTGACGTAGTGCCGCCCACTGCCCATTGGCACTCAGTTTGGGTGAGTGCTAACAGGCGCGAGGGTGAAATAGGGAGTCTGCCAACGGGTGTCAACTGGTTGCGACCGGGTAAAGTGCCGGAAAGACTCATGTTTTTGCCGGCCCAAGGGCCATTGGAGAGCTGTCGATGACCATCCGTTTTCTTGGTGCCATTCCCATCCTGCGGATCTTTGACGAGGCGCAGGCTCGGCGGTTCTATCTGGAGTATCTGGGCTGTGAGATCGTCTTCGAGCACCGCTTCGAGGCGGAGCTGCCGCTCTACATGCGGGTACAGCGCGCCGGGCTGGTGCTGGACCTGAGCGAGCATCACGGGGATTCAACGCCCGGCTCGACCACCTTCGTTCAGATGGAGGGCATTGAGGCCTTTCACACCGAGCTGCGAAGCAAGGATGCCATCGGCAATATCCGTCCCGGCCTCGACGACGCCCCGTGGGGTGGCAAGATGCTTGAGGTGCAGGACCCATTTGGAAACAGGTTGCGGTTCTCGTCGACCTGATGCGCGGCGCGCGTCAGTCGGCATACGCACCGGGCGTTCCCGGAAACTGTCCAGCGCCAGTGAGACGGACAGGTGTCTGCGCCTGCCCGACACGATGTCGAGCATAGTCCCCGACCACCGCAAGGCCCGGATCAAACTGGTCCAGCAGGGCGGCCAGGAACAGGCTCATGCCGAGCAGTTCCAGGCCCTCTTCCGTGCTGGTGCACAGGGCGTAGAACATTGTTGCGCGGTAGCCTTCATAGTCCAGCCATGCGCCGACCATCTCCATGCCGACAGCACCGCCGATGAACAGTCCGCCCGCCAGCGCAAACCGCCAGAAGAGGCGCACCGGCAGCCGTCTGAGAAGCGGCAGGAGAAAGAGTCCAAGGCCCGCAACGCAGATCAATGCAGGCACGACCCACGCATAAAACAGAACGCCCCCGAACCCGAAAGCGTTGCGCAACGGCATGATCACGCCTTCATGAAAACTGGCGGCCTCGTCCATCGACAGGCCAAGGAACACGATGGCCATCACGATCCATAGGCGCCAGAGAATGTCACCGGAGCGCCAGGCGTTTGCTGAAAG
>JANQMQ010000157.1 GCA_028279995.1 Candidatus Phaeomarinibacter sp.
GGAATACAAGCAGGAATTGGACGCCACTACGCGGGTCGACCATGAGCGCGTTCTCATGGTGTTTACCCGATCAGACGTGGACCCCGCGCAAACCGGCAAGCGCTCAGGCGAAAAGGTGCGCGTTGAGAGCATAAGCGACAAGTCGCTTGCGCTGATCTACGCCTCCAGCATGGCGGAAGAGCGTATCAAGTACGAAATTCGGCAGCACGACAGCATCTATTTCAAGGGATTTGTTGTCGATTTGAATGTTGAAATGAGGTCGGGCAAGCCGGTCGCCTACTCAGTCACACACGTCCATGACGTTATTGACCTGCCAGACGAAGACTAGTCGAGATTTAGTTTTTCGACTCCCATTGCCGCCATGCAGGCTAGCAAGAAAGGCCGCTGGAAACTTGCCTCGGGAAGGCTTGTTTCGGACGTTCACTTCCTTTTCCACAATACCTATCTCGCCCAGCTTCTCAACTAGCTGGGCATAGGTAACGCCCTTTCGCTTCAACTCAGCCTTTAGGAGATTTGCCGCTATCTGCGAAATGGCTTTTCTTTAGAAGAATACGACGGTGAGACCTACGTATCCATTCACAACGTTGACGGCCTTTGGAAAGCCATCGGCCTAAATATTCTGCTAAACAACAAAGTCATGGCTCCGAAGGAGATCCGGTTCCTAAGGCACCAGATTGATGTGACGCAGGCGGAATTGGCCGCAAGGTTGCGGGTTGATGACCAGACTGTTGCACGTTGGGAAAAGGAACAATCAAAGATGCCTGGCCCAGCCGACATGATGCTTAGAGTGCTTTACTTTGCTTCGGACGCAGCTCAACCCGAAGGCGCTGAGGTGCTTAAAGAACTGAAAGAAGCTGTTGGTGAGATAATTGGCAGCGATCAGGCCCTTCATGACGAGGTGACTTTCAAGCAAGACAATTCTGGCTGGTCACCAGAAGGATCAAAGGTTGCCGCTTGAACTAGTACTCCGGCACCGGATGATTGCGACAATCATATCCGCGACCCTTGATGTTCTGGTTGTAGAGCCGGCCTAGCGACGGGGCTCTCTGCCACGCGTCAAAAGTCTCGGGTTCGACCGCACAATAATGGTAGTAGGTATCGCGTAACTGGACTATCAAGTAGTTCGTATCCGGATCATAGCAGAGACGGTTGACCAAACTGGACGGCTTCAAGGCCGGACACTCGAACGTATCGAGTGGAACACCTCCGCGATACTTCACTTCAACAGTTTCGGCATGGGCGAAACCGATCATGAGCATCAACGCGATAACGATGCGGGCTACCATCTAACACCGTTCCAAATCGCTCGAAATAGCCGGGTCCAGTGTTGTCTGGACCCGGCTAACGAAGCTTAGTGGCAGTGGACTCTGCCGGTACTGTTGTCCATGTGACAGCACTGTCCGGGCGGTGAGCTTTTTCGACACCCGCCACCATGTTGGATCTCTTGGTTCGTGAGGCCTGATCCCTGAGATACAGAAGCGATAGCCGGTCCTGTTCCAAATGCCAGGCTGGCTGCGAATGCAGCGGCCATTAGAGCTTTCATGGTCCCCTCCCTTTTTGGGTTAGACCTGAGAGGGTAACGCCAGCACCACCTAATGCAAGCCCTGGTTGGCAGTCCTCTGTATTGAACCGGCCCCAAGGCTGTTCACGAAACAAGCTGTATTGCGATTAGCCTCCCTTGATCTCTTGAATAAGCTTGCGTGCCTTTGCAAGCTCCTCACATGCATCCTCCAAGTTGGAGCGAGCGATATGGGCATGTAGGGTTTCAATCTCGCCTGAGATTTCGCCGCGCTTCTTGACCTGTGCTGTGACTACATGAGGTTCGGCCATGTGGGAAAACTAGGCAGAGCCGGTTAGTCTGTCTTGGTGTGGTTGCTACCTAATGGCGTAACAATTTCAGATCCGCCTTGCATACCAGACGACCCGGCCAATGATCTGAGTGTCCTCAACTAAGACCTCGTAGTCACCATGCAACTGATTGTCTGAGATCCGGCGCAATTTTGCGGGTTCCGAACCGGGTATCAGTTCCAGACGCTTAACTACGGTGCCGTCTCCATCCCAGAGCACGAATATGCCGGGCTGGCTGATCCGCGCGTCCGCCATGTTCACCAGCACCCGGTCGCCCGATGCGAGTGTAGGGAACATGCTGTCTCCTATGACCTCAAGCACAACCAACCGATTGACCGGCAGTCTTAGTTCGCTCTCGATGTAAGCTCTGGAAAAGGGCCATGAGTCGCGCTGTGTTTCGGTATCCACGTGAAAGCCGTCGCCGGCGCTAACCCGTACGTCATACTCTGGAATGGTGATGGTTTCCGAATGGGGCGGCGAATAGTCAAGGGCGTCAACGTCCAGAACAGCCCCCAACGACAGAACATCGGCTCGTTCTATGGGCGGGTGTCCGCGGCCTACTAGAACTTCCGCGAGCTTGACTACGAGATCGCCCGGTAGAAAGAGCTTTGGGTAAGTGTCAGCGCTCTCATACCGCTGGATACTTGAGGCACCTTTGTAGCCCAGCGCCTTGGCCAAAGCCTCCATGGACATTCCAGCCCTCTCTCGGAGCGCCCTGAGTTGCTGGGTTACGCCTAAATCTTCCATGTCCAGTTCATGCCAAGACCAAGATACGTTTTCCACGTTGACAATATACGTTATTGGCGTATGTTATTCGGCATGACATACGTGGACCACATCATTGAGCGTTTCGGTGGGTTGACTGGGTTATCCAAGGCGCTCGGTCACAAGAACCCATCTACGGTCCAGGGGTGGCGCGAGCGCGGGACCATCCCCTCCAGGCAGCAATCTCACGTATTAGCTGCGGCCGCCGATAAAGGAATTGAGGTTCAACCGGCTGACTTTTTCGAAATCCTAGCGGGGACAGCCGAATGACAGGCGTTGTGCCTCATGAAAAAACGGCTCCTACGCTGCCTGGCGAAATTGGCGAGACCGCATTGTTGTTGCCGAACCGTCTCACCTACGCTGAATGGGAAAGTGTCGGCCTGCGATTGCAAGGGGCTGACGACAGCCTGAAGTGGTGGATTGGTGATTGGCTGGCCTACGGCGAGCGTAAGTATGGGGAAACCTATGCTGCGGCCATAGAAAAGACGGGCTATGGCGTTGAACGGCTGCGGCAATACAAGTGGGTTGCCGAACGCGTGCCTCCTGAGAACCGTTACAGCGGTAACGGTTTCAGTTGGTCCAAGCACCGGGCGGTTGGTGCTCTGGATACGCTGGCACAGCCCAAGTTGCTTGACGATGCCTCGCCTATCCATGAGTTGTTTCCCCGGTCTCCCTCGCGTGCAGGCCATGAAGCTCTCTGCCCAGACACTGCACGCGAAGCCCACGCTACCATTTCCCCAGCAGTCAGCACCCCGCGCGCCGCCTCAGTGGTTGGAGATACTCAATCTGGGCGGGGACTAAATCCTATTTATGATGAAGCAAACTTCCCTAGTTACTTGCGGGGGCAGGCGTGACTAGCTTTATGGAATGTAAGCGCCTGTCGAATGTCGCCGATGGAGAGCCAGAAATCTCCTTCGGCGGCGAGCGTGGCACTGTCCCATACACTCAGATCGAAAGGCGCGTGGCACAAGCCGGCAAGCAGTTCCGCGCTGCCTTTTCTCCTGATGTGTCTCATCTCGATAACTCCACTCTTTGTCTTGCTGGTTCAGTAAATCAGCAGACGGAAGATTGGGGCATGTTGAAATCTCATACTCTAAGGAAAAGTTCGGAGTCCAATGCGCGGAGGCGCGAGCGATGGCAGGAAAATCTGTCGTTGTTTCTCAGGCGCAAGGCTGGGGCGGGCCGGGGCTTTACAGGATGGCTTGCAAACCTCTGGGAATGCAGTGTGAGCAAAGCCTCCAAGGTCATGTACGGCGATGCGAACCCGCATTGGACGGACTTTCTCATTCTCTACCAGGAGTACGGCCCGGAAATCATTGAAGCAGTCATGGACGATGGCACCGCAGATCTAGCTAGGCGCAAGCACATCCTGCGAAAGCTGCTCGAGCTCTTGGAAGAGGAAAGCGAATGACGCTGGTTGGATTGTTCCTCTGCTTCATTCTGAGCGCTGTTGTTTGGGTGCCGCTTGCATACTGGATACGCGGTGCTATGGCGCGAGCTGCCAAGCCTGAGATTGTCCGGCAAATCCGCGCCGACATCGGTAAGTGCGATGTGATCTGCGGTGACGTGACGCTGGTTCCGTTTGAGGGACACGTGAACTCATGACAGAGCGTGGCCTTCACAAAGCGGTGTTTGCCTTCTTCCGCAGCACCTTTGACCCTTACCAGGTGGTCTATCACCACACGGCAGTTGAAGCCGCTGGCAAAGCAGAATGGCGGGGCAGGGAGTCGGGCGCACTCAAGGGCTTCGCTGATTGGATGCTGCTGCGGCGCGACGTTACCGACGCCGGGAAGGTTGGTTTCATTGAGTTGAAGGCAGCAGGAAAGTATCCGTCCCCGGAGCAAGAGTGGTTCCTCGAAACCATGCGCCAGCACGGTCACATGCGCGTCGTATGCAGATCACCGGAAGAAGTTGAAGACACTCTGAATGCGTGGGGTGTGCCAATGAAGGTGAGGGTTAGCGCATGACGCTTAGTCCCTTAGTTGCAGGCATGCACGTCATCGAGAAGATCGAATATGTCACCCTCGCGGTCGAATGCGTCTACCTTACCGCAAATGCATCTGTTCTTTCGGGTTGGCACGTAGTCGATCAGATCACCGGCGCCATTTGTAAACTCGATCATGCTTGTATTGTCTACGCAGGCATCGGCGAACTGACTAATGTTGCCGGCTTCCATAATGGAGGTGTGTCGAAAATCGGCTCCGGTGAGGTCGGAATCGATGAAGGCCGTACGCCCTTCAATTGGGATTTCTGTATCGCCCAGTTCGTAGAAACTTTCGGCGCTGTAGAGGCCCTGTCCGGTGAACACTGCCCCGCGCAGGTCGGCTCGCTCGAACGTTGTGTTGATCACGGAGGATGCTTTGTCGAATCGTACTCCTCTCAGGCCTGTAGACTGGAATGTCACGCCAAGGAGGTTGGCTTCGCTAAGGTCTGCCTGGGATACATCGCCCTCATTGAATTCTACATTCACAAGTTCTGCTCCCTTGAGAGACGTTCCAGGACGGAAGACAACACAGTTTATAGTGGACTGGATCATTGTCGTATTACTGTGGTCGAGTGCTGCTGGAAAGCTGCGCGCGAACTCATCCTCTGTGCACTTCGCTATGTTCACGCCTCGAAACTTGAGGCCTTGCCAGGACAAATCGATGAGTTCGTGGCCGCTGTCACGGACTGTCTCGTAACTCCAGTCAGATGTGAACATTGCGCCTGTGTCACGGAGCGCTTCCATGCGCTCAAACGCAAGGCCCTGAACTGTACGCCAGTTGACTTCCCGTGTTTCAAAGGTTTGCCAAATCTGTATGCCCAAAGCGATTGTGGCCGCGCAGGTGCCGATCCCAGCGAAGATGAGTCCGCGTGTTTGACGCACCGCGTCTTCGTGAGCCTGCCGAGACTCCCGGCGGCGCAATGCTGCTGCCGCCTTGTTTCTGCGGCGCGCGCTAATCGCAATTCTTTTCATGCACCCAATTCCACCAATGATTGCACTCAGGTGCAAGGGGCATGGGCTGCATGAGCCAACTCGCCCCTGACCAGCGCATCGTGAAACTCCCAATGCGTGACCGAGAGCACACAGGTGCTGACACTCCTCGGGTGGTCAATATGATTGGTACGGCAATTGTTGCCTTGGAGGCGTTCGATACGCCAAAAGAGCGTGTGCGCGCTGCTTTGGATTGTCTCAATGCCAAGCTTCTTTTGCTTCAGCGTGGGGTGCCGAATTCGCTGGCCGGCACCACAGAGGTGGTCGCCATGGGGCGACAGATCTCGTGTCGTGAAATTCAGCTTACAGATATTCGCAAAGCCACAATTGACCATGTGCGCGCACTGAAATCGGTTCCCAAGTTTCGCCGCTCGGCATGGATGAAACAAAAGACGATGGAATGGGCGCGGTCGCGCGGGTGGTCATCTAAGAACGCCGATGCTGCGGATGCGCTCGCCGTTTGTCACACGATCAGATGTTTCGATGGTCCGTCATATGCGGCGAATGAGACGCCGCTGTTTGGGGGGCTATCACAATGAAATTATTCATCAAGTCAGAGGCAATGCGCGAAGCTAATCCCTGCTCTGCCGGTTCTGTTCGCGTCAAGAGTTTGACAAACGCATTCGATGGTCCGCGTTTCCTCGTCTGTAAACATAGTGGACCGATTGACGGGATCGTTGAGCCGAATATTGCTCGGATCTACACATGCATGAAGAACCCAAGCCTTATCGATTGGATATCCGAACCTGCTTACATCGCGAAAATCGGAGCCCATAAACACGTCAGGAATTGGCACATCGCTGACGAACGTCAATTCAATGAAGGCGCCAGCAAAGGAAACGCCAGGGAACCGGCTTCCCTCGAGCGAAACAGGTGCAAAGTCAGCGTGCCTGAAGCTTGCGCCGTCGAACATTGCGTCAATGATCGCAGTTCTATCGAAAGTAGTGCTTGCGAAACTGGTGTATCTGAAGCGGCTCGACTTAAATTCTGTCTGGTAGAACTTGGTTCCGCTGAAGCTACCGCGGTGGAAGTTCATCAGACTGATGCTGCCTCCCCTCATGACCGCATCAGTCATGTCTATCCCTTGGATTCCGCCATAGTACCAGCGGCCCCTATCGGGATGATGTGGGGCTTCGCCCATATCAAAGTCCTCCAGATAGAGCCTGTTGAACGAGACCTCCTCAAGGGTTCGTCCCGTGGCGAACAGCGTCTGCAGGGACCAATGGTCAGCTGCATTGGTCTTTGTGCCACGCATCTCCGTCAATCGTTCAGTTGCCATAAATTCCATGGAGATTCGACGTTCGATTGCGGCACTTTCCATCTCTTCAACCTGGAGAAACAGGGCGAAGCAAGCGACGGATGTAGCAAGTACGGAAAGACAGAGCCCGGCCAATTGCCATTGGCGATCGCGATGCTCAACCTGCCGTTGGCGTTGGGTGTCCAACTGGTTTTTGGCCAAAAGCTGTCGCTCATGCATCGGCACATACTTCATACCAACAATTCCAACAGTGATTGCAGCAACGTGCAAGTCCTGGGGAGGGCAGCATGAGCATCATTGCCTTCCACCCCAAGACAGAACCAAGCGCCCGAGATGAGGCTCTGAAAGACACCCACGACCTCTTGGAAAAGGCGTGCGCTGCCTTCAAGCATGTGCGGCTCAACGGTCCATGCTCACACAATCAGGAGGTCATCTATGGGGCGCTTGAACAGGCGCGCAAACGGTTGGCTGATGAGGTGGCGACTTGAACGAGCGCCCCCACAGCATCGAAGCCGAACAGGCCCTTCTCGGGTCTTTGATGGTCAATGACGACGCCTATGATCTGGTGTCGCCGGACCTCCGGCCCGACCACTTCTATGAGCCACTGCACCAACGCATATTCGAAGTAAGTCAGGTGCTTGCTGCCCGAGACAAGAAGATCACGCCGATTACCCTGAAGCCTTCGTTTGAGAACGACGCGGCGTTAAGTGACGTTGGCGGCATGAGCTATCTGGCCCGCTTGGCGACATCCGCCATCGCCAGTGTGCATGCGAGGGACTACGCCAAGGCCATTATTGATCTGGCTGCGCGCCGGGAGTTGATAAATCTCGGAACCGAGATGCGTGGCCGTGGTGAACACATGCCCGTCGAACAATCGCCCGATGAGGCACTGGACGAAGCCGAAGAACGCATCTTTGCCCTCAGATCACAATTCAGAGGCAAGCAGCATCAAGGCGGCACCATCGGCACTTATGCTGAGAGGGCTGTGGAGGCTGCCAGAGAGGCGGTTCATCTGGAGCGCATACCGGGACTGGCAACAGGCATAGGACCACTGGATGAAAAGCTGAGGCTGCGCAACGGGCATATGATCGTGGTGGCCGGGCGTCCGGGGTCCGGCAAGTCGAGTCTGGTTCTTTCAACGGCGCTCAACGTGGCGACAGGCGGACATGGTGTTTACTTCGCATCATTGGAAATGCCGGGTGAAGAACTGGCAACACGCGCGATAAGCGCTGTTGCGTCTCAGGATGGTGGGACAGCGGTCCCGTATTTTCGCATTGAGCGTGGCCAACTGGACGAGCAGGAGTTGGACCGCATCAATCGTGCACGCTCGACCTTGGCTGAGCTGCCTATCTTCTTCGATACCCGCCGTGCGCTTCGCATTGGCCAGATCGCCGCTGGTGCCCGTCGCTATGCCAAGCAACTGCGCAAGGCTGACAGGGAATTGTCTCTGATTGTCATCGACCACATTGGCAAGGCGCGCGACTCCGGGCGGTGGGGCAGTGACAAGACCAATGCGGTTTCTGAAGTGTCCAGCGATATTCATGCCCTTGCAGGTGACATGAACATTCCGGTCATTGCCGTGAGCCAGCTTAACAGAGCGGTTGAAGCGCGGGACGACAAGCGCCCGGTTATGAGCGACCTGCGGGCTTCCGGCACGATTGAAGAAGATGCGCACCTGATCCTGACCGTGTTTCGCCCGGCCTACTACCTGGAGCGCGAAAAGCCGGACCTCAAGGACGTGAACAAGCACGCCGATTGGGAGACGGCAATGAGGCAGGCGAAACACCACCTTGATGTGGTCATTGCCAAACAACGCGGTGGCCCCACCGGGCCGGTCAGCATCTGGTGTGACATATCAACAAACACATTTCGAGGTGGCTCATGAGCTGGGAAGCAACCGCTGCCGCCAAGAAGATCGTGACAGGCGCTCCTGCGCGCAAGCTGGTGCTGTTTTGCTTGGCGGACTCTCACAACGCTCACACAGGCTTGTGTTGCCCGTCACAAGACACTTTGGCCATCGAATGCGAGATGACTGACCGCAGCATTCGCACTCACCTAAAAGCGCTCGAACAGAGTGGATTGATCCGTGTAAAACCCCGCCGCGATGACAGCGGGCACCGATCATCAAACGAGTACGAGCTGCTTTTCCTACCGGAAGAATTTTCCGGTGGGGATGTGGTCCTACCGGAAACTGAGCGTAAGCCTACCGGAAAACTGTTTCCGGTACATAAGGAACCGAAAGAAGAACCGAAAGGTTTAAATAGTGGGAAAACAGATAGCGATGCTGTGAAGCAGGCATTCATCGATAGCATCTGGAAGCCCTATCCCGACAAGACGAACAATGATCGGAAGCGGGCGTTGGCAGTTTGGCGGAAGATGACGCCGGCTAAACGCCAAGCTGCGGTTGCTAGCATTCCCGTCTATTCGGCTTACTGCAAGGCCAACGCCTGGTATCGCCCTTTGCACGTCGAGCGGTACTTGGGTGGCCGGTATGAGGCGCACCTGCCGGCCAGCGACGGCGGCAATCCGTTTCTCGAGAAGTACGGGCTTTCATCAAGTACCCATACGGAGGCTGCAGAATGACCAGACGGCGCCAGCAACCGAGCCTTCATCACATCAGCTTCGAGGGGCGTCGTATGGAAGTCATTGAGGTTCAGACAGACCTCGACAATGAGAAACACCGCGCCATCAAGCATGTGAACTCATGTCCTTTGGACCGTGCTCGCTACAAGCTCGAATTGATAGACGATGCTGGACATCAGGCAGGGGAGGCGTTTCATCAGAACTGGCGGCGGATCTATGTGGGTTCAGATGGTGTGCCTGACCTGGACCGCGTACCGGGCGAGAACAACAACCGTACCAATAAGGGAGAACTGAACGCCCGCGAATGGCTTAAGCGCGTGCATCGAAGTGTCAGCTCCCGTGATTGGGAACTGCTTGTGCTGATTTGTGGGGAAGAAAGGTCTTTTGAAGAAGCACGGCATGTTCTCAATGCGATGCCTTTCATTGGCAAGAAGCTGCCCCGGCACTACATCGGCCCACGTTTCGCAGAAGCAATTGAAGCGCTTGCCCTGCATATGGGGTTGACACAACCGGACACCTATCTTACCAATGGTAACTAGATGGAGAGTTTGCGCCTGTTGCTTGATTGCGGCGGGCGCTTTTTGATTCCAGCGGCTATAAGCCAAGCGCAGATGATAGGGCGGGTCCGAGCCATTCTGCTATCCTAGGTACGAGCCCAAGAGGCAAAGCGACAAGTTCCCGGGCCGCTGGATGCCTAACTCCGACCGATAGCTTGCTGCCAAGTGTAGCATTGCGATGACCGGAAGGACGTGGGGTGAGAACGTCGCCAGTTCGCCCTTACTACGGTAAGGCACCCCGTCAGAGCCCCGCCCCTCACACCAGAGGGAGCGGGGCTTTTACTTTCGAGAGTAGGAATGGTCGAAGTCGTTACACCTGAGTTTATTACGCGCCTTGATGTGCAGCGGAATGCGTGTTGTCAGCAGCACTGAACGCGGATTTGGAAAGCGCTGTGGTGCTCGGGTACGACAAAGACGGCGATGAGTATTTCGGGCACCTACCCCCTTCGGACATGGAGGGGTAGTCTCATGACTCAATTCATCTGTACAGACGATGGTATGAGTCGGGCATGGTTTGGCGAGCAATCAAATGGCTTTGGCGAAGATTGGGAGATTTTTTCTCAGTCCGCGATCTTTTTGACGCGGCTCGGGAGGCAGGCCTATGGCTGGCTCTGGCACCAACCATGAGTGCCGTTGGGGCTGGGTTGATATGGTATTGGGAACAAGCCCCTATCACCATGTCGCTAATAGCATTTGGCATTTTATCCGGCATCGGGCTGCTCGTGACGCTTGCGGCTTTTGGTACTGGTAGGCCCTCACGTAAAGCACCTCATCAAGCAAAACAACAAGGAGGTGCGCCAGAGATACCTGCTAGCGCACCAGAGCCGTCTCAGTGGTTGAGCCTTACAGAAGCAGCGAAGTTCTACTACAACCGTGCTAATGAGGAAGAGCGCGCATTGATGCGTGAACTATCAGGCGGTGTGTTCTTCGTCCCGGACCACGATCTGATAGCACGGTGTAGAAACATCGTCATCGACATGGCCGCAGACGAAAAGATTACTTTATGGGGAGCACCTGCTGAAGGTTTGGAACACCATGCAATCAAGGTTGACGAGGGCAGCCTTGAAGCAAAGGGTGGCAATGAGGTGGGGTACGTTGAAGACGATCATGCGACCTATTTCGAGGTTCGGGTCGCGCGTGAAGAGTTAGATAGAGCGCTGGCGGAGAAATGATGCCTCAGAGAGTTGGGAAAGGCATGCACCCGAAGACGACACCTAGCCGTTTCGATCAGCTTCTCGGCGCGATGCTTGATCCGAAGAAAACGCCGAAAGAGGCCGAGCCTCCGCAGGACGTGAAGCCCAAGAAAAAGCCTGAAGACTAGTGCAGTTTCGGGCGCGGGAACGCGACCATCAGCAACTCGATCATGAGATGTGGTTGCTTGCTGAGATTGTAGCGGTACTCAAACTCCTGCATGTAGGTGTGCAGGTGCTTCTCCGACACGCTGATGTATGTAGCACTCACGGCGCGTTTGACCTTACCCCAGAAGGCTTCGATATTACTGGTGTGAACTGGCCTGCGCACGTACTCGCCCTTGCTTGAGATGCCAGAAGAACTTGCAGACTAACCAACCTCCGGGACCTGTACGCAGTCTCGGACTCTAATTCTTGTGAAAGAGGCGAAGAGGCCGGGGACACCTATCGGCAGCGGCGTGTGTGCGCCGAGCGAACGACCCTGACCACACATTCAGGACTCCGCGTTGAAAGCTGGCCTTGCGCACCGGCCCGCCGACACTTTCCCGATACCGGGAACCCCCTAACCACGGGGGCATGTAGCGCTGCAGCGCTACACACTGAGTGAACAAGCACTCATGGCCAGACAAGCCTAGGAACTGCGCGGAGCATAATCGGGGGTCTCTTTTGTTGCAGCGTGGCGTAGCTCGTTCGACAAGCTCAGTGCTGCGTCTTTCGACATATCAAAGGATAGTTCTGCTCCTATGTCTGTCTTTACGCGCAACGCAACTTTGGACGGATCGAAGCTCTCCAGTGACTGAAATGAGGTTATCTGCATCAAAGCCGACTTCTTGAACTTGGAATCGCCACTAGCCGCCCGCTCGGCATGAGCGGTAGCGGCGAAAGACGCGAGCGCCGCGATTGCCTGGTCTATCTGTTGGAAATCAGCAATGAAGTCCATTTCTTCGTCGCCGTTGCAGCGCATTCGAAACCATACCTCTTGCCCATTCTTGCAAGCACCACCGGTTACAAACCCATCGAAACTAGGCCCTACGATGTCCATTTGACCACCTGTTCATTGTGCTGGGGCTTCAAGCATACGTGGTGGTCGCTTGAGTGTGCAATCAGATTTCCGACGCGGAACTATCACTACAGAAGAGAAGTCTATGACCCTTGCCTCTGACCCGGGCGCGAGCCAATGGCACTTGGACAAACGCATACCGATTGCCCTGGTGGTCGCGATCATCCTTCAGACGGCGAGCATCATGTTCTGGGTGGGCTCCATCGAAACCCGTGTTGCCAACCTTGAGGGTGCGCAGTCAGCAAACAGCGATGTTCGGGATCGCGTGATCCGCATCGAGGAGCAGGTCAAGCACATCCGCGAAGGTATCGACCGAATTGCCAATGAGGCGCGTTAGGCCACATGCCCAAAGCAAGCAAGCCAAAGCTGACCCCCAAAGAGGAGGCGTTCGCACTCAAATATGTTGAGTGCGGCAACGCGTCAGAAGCCTATCGCCATGCCTATGATGTGGGCGAGAACACCAAACCTGAGACCGTGTGGGTTAAGGCTGCGGAGTGCCTTGCAAACGGTAAGGTGGCGGAAAGGGTGATTCAGCTTCAGGAAGAGCTGAAGGAACGCACCATTGTTTCCGTTGAGCGAACATTGGAAGAGCTATCGCGAATTGGCTTTAGCGATGTACGCAAAGTGCTCACGTCTACCGGGCATCTTGCTTCCCCAGGGGATTGGGATGACGAAACGGCAGCGTCTATTGCCTCGATAGAGGTGGTTACCAGCTCGACAGGGGAAAAAGATGACGAGGGGCGGCCTGTTGTTGAGCATGTCCACAAAGTGAAGATGTGGGACAAGAACAGCGCTCTGGAGAAGATCGGCAAGCATCTGGCCATGTATGTGGACCGCTCCAAGGTGGAGCATGATGTGTCTGACGCCTTGGCGGAACGTCTGAACCGCGCCAAAGGCCGCAAGAAGTGAGCCGAGCCGGTGTTGCTAATCTGCACGATGAGATCATCAACCTCGCAGCCGAATATCAGTATGACCCGGACGGATGGGCGCATGTCGCATGGGACTGGGGCCAAGGGGATCTGGATGATCTGGATGGCCCAAGACAGTGGCAGTCAGACATCAACGCTGTCATTCAGGCCCATCTGAGCGACCTTAAGACGCGGTATCAGCCTTTGCAGATCGCGGTTGCCTCAGGACACGGCATTGGTAAGTCAGCTGAGATGGGGATGTTGTCCAACTGGGCTATGTCCTGCTGGGATGACGCAAAGGTGCTCGTCACGGCGAATACAGATACCCAGCTTCGCACCAAAACAGTGCCAGAGGTGTCGAAGTGGTTTCGCACCAGCATCACGGCGGACTGGTTCGACATCCAGGCCACCAGCGTCAAGAGCCGAGACAGGGGGCACGCCGATAGTTGGCGGTTGGATTTCACGCCATGGAGCCAGCACAATACGGAAGCCTTCGCCGGTCTGCACAACAAGGGGAAAATCCTTCTGATCCTCTTTGATGAGGCATCGAAGATTCACGACAAGGTCTGGGAGGTCACAGAAGGCGCACTCACTGACGAAGACACCGTGATCATCTGGGTGGTGTTCGGCAATCCCACGCAGGCCGCTGGGCGCTTCAGAGAGTGCTTCCGTCGCTTCCGGCACCGTTGGGTCACACGGCAGATTGACAGCCGCACTGTTCCCGGCACGAACAAGAAGAAGCTGCAAGAGTGGGTGGATGACTACGGCGAAGACTCGGACTTCGTTAAGGTCCGCGTGCGGGGCATGTTCCCCTCCATGTCATTCCGCCAGTTCATCAGTGAGGATGACGTAGATGCTGCTTACGGGCGGCACCTGACCGAAACCCAGTATGAGTTTGCCCCTGTTGTGATCGGCGTGGATCCCGCGTGGACCGGCGAAGACGAATTCGTGATCGTCAAGCGCCAGGGCCTCTATTCTGAAGTGCTGGGACACTACGAGAAGACTGACAATGACGTGCATATGGCGCAGGTCATCGCGCGGTTTGAGGATGAGCACAACGCCAAGCTAGTGAATGTGGATGCGGGTTATGGGACAGGCATTGTCTCCGCAGGCCGCACCATGGGGCGCAAGTGGAATCTGATCTGGTTCAGCGGCAAGCCTGCTGACCTTGGCTGCATGAACAAGCGTGCTGAGATGTGGAAAGACATGCGCGACTGGCTGAAATCTGGCGGGGCCATTCCTCCAGATGACGTGTTGCGCACGGACCTGACAGGGCCTGAGACCGTGCCTCGTGCGGATGGTCGCATACAGCTTGAAAGCAAAGAGGATATGAAGCGGCGCATGCTGCCGTCTCCCAACAGGGCCGATGCGCTGGGGCTGACATTTGCCATGCCGGTGCGTGACACGGCGGTGGGTAAGCCAGGTGCTGCATCTCAGGCAGCAGAACATGACTTTGACCCCTACGCCTAGGTCTCATGAGTGGGTGAAGGCACCACCTGCACAGGCTGCTGGAGAGGTTTGCCGTCGTTGCGCGTGTGCACGGACACCAATGAACGAAGTGAGCGAGTGCATGCCAACTGTGATCAGAAGACCTGCAAAGCATGATTTCGATCCGTACGGCTGAGGCAGATGACGCCGCTGCCATTCTGTCGCTCGCTGAGGCCTTCATTCACGAAAGTGACTGGGGGCTTTCTTTTGACCGCAATCATGCATGGGGCCGCATCTGGTCTCACATCCACGATGACACCACAGACTATGTGACTGCTTGGGATGGGAGCCTTCTCGCCGGTGTCTGCCATGTCGGTACGGATCGGGACTACACGCAAGAGACGCTCGGCTACGTGATCAAGTTCTATGTGATGCCGGAGCACCGCGGCACGCCTGTTTCGCGCGCATTGATGAATGCTGCAATGGAATGGTTCGAGGCTCGTGACTGTCGGTTTGTGTTTGCCACCTCCACGGCAGGCGTGGGTACAAGCGGCCAACTCTAC
>JANQMQ010000195.1 GCA_028279995.1 Candidatus Phaeomarinibacter sp.
TACCAGCACCGAAGCATGTTCGCGTGTGGAGCGTCTGAGGACTGCCCCCGACTTGTTTGATATCGCCAGTGCCTATCGCAGGCTTCAGGCGCTCCCACTCCCTTGGCTTGTCCGGGAGAAACGACAGGAATGGCCGCGGCGACATATCGCGTGCGGGTGTTGATCCATGTCCGCCACATAAATGTTGCGCAGGGCCTATACTGAGACATGAAACGAAAAACATTTGTCCCGGAGTGAATCCCATGTCCCTGACCGCCGAACCCCGCATCGCCTTTGACGGCAGCCTGCGCCGCCGCGTCTATCTGTTTCGCCACGGGGACGTGGCCTATGTGACCAATGACGGCTCCATCGTGGCGGACCCGCGCGCGGTGCACCTGACGCCCCAGGGCCAGCAGGAAGCCGACGCCATGGGGACGATGATGGCGGAGGTGCCGCTGGACAAGGCGGTGAACACCGGCCTGCCCCGCACCAAGCAGACGCTGGAACGCATTCTCGGCGACCGCGACCTGCCGGTGGAAGAAGTACCGGACCTGGAAGAGCTGCGCTCCGAGCGCGCCCAGGCCGCCTATGAACAGGGTTCAGCACCTGACCCGGTGCCCCTGCCCGAAGACCTCAACGAAGTGGCCTATGCCTTTTTGAATGCCCACCAGCCCGGCATGCGCTACCGGAATGGCGAGGCCTTTGGTGATTTCGAAGGCCGCGTGGTGCCCGCCTTTGAAGGCCTGCTGAAGCAGCCGGACTGGCACCACATGGCGCTGGTCGCCCATGGCGGCGTCAACCGGGTGATCCTCGGCTGGGCCCTGGGCACCGGCCTCAAGACCTTCGGCCAGTTCGAGCAGGACACCTGCTGCCTCAACGTGCTGGATGTGGACCAGGACCCGGACGACCTGTCCGTCCGCCGCGTGCTGGTGCGTGCCGTCAACGCCACCACCTACGATCCGCCCAAGCGCGATCGGCACCTCACCACGCTGGAAGGCCTGGCACACCGGCTGAAGAAAGCGCAGGGCTGAGCCACAGTCTCCCCTGTCAGATACCGGTCTGACGCCTCCTTGATTGTTAACTTAGTAAACAATATACTGAGTCAATAATAAGGGAGGCGGCATGTCCTCCCGCTCGGGAGGAGACATCATGGCTGACGATATTGCCGCCCTCGTGGCGGCCCTGCCCACGGGCGAAACCATCGCCAATCCCTATCCGCTGTATGAAAAGCTGCGCCCGCACATGCCGGTGCAGGGCTATCGCGATTACCCGCCCGGCACGGTGCCCGGTGAGGATGAAGCGGTAAACGCCTGGGTGCTGCTGGACTATGATCAGGTATCAAAGGCCGCGCGCGACCACCGCACCTTCTCCTCGCGCGACCCGCTTCAGGAAGGCTCGTCCGCACCAACGCTGATGTTGGTGAACCACGATAACCCGGAGCACGACAGGTTGCGCAACATCGTGAACCTCGCCTTCTCCCGCAAGCGCATCGAGGAGCTGTCGCCCTATGTCAGCAAGATGGTGCACGCGCTGCTGGATGAAGTGGAGCAATCAAGTGGCGGAACGATTGAAGCCATGGGCGATATCTGCGCCGCCCTGCCCGCCCGCGTCATGGTGCATCTGCTCGGCCTGCCCAACGAGATTGCCGCCAAGTTCCGCTACTGGGGCACGGCCTTCATGCTGTCTGCCGACCTGACGCCGGAAGAACGCCAGACATCCAATGTCGAGCTCTACACCTATTTCGTGGAGCAGGTGACGGCGATGGACGAAGCGCTGGCGGCCGGCAAGCAGGTCCCCGACAGCCTGATGCGCGCCCTGCTGACGGCGGAAGCCGACGGCGAAAAGCTGACGCGGGATGAAGTCATCCGCTTCTGCCTGACCCTCGTGGTAGCGGGCGCTGAAACAACCACCTTCCTGCTCGGCAATCTGCTGCATCATCTGGCGACCATGCCCGACATGGTGGCCCGCCTGCGTACCAACCGCGATGACATCGAAGGCTTCATGAATGAAAGCCTGCGCCATTCCGGCCCGCCGCAACGGCTGTTCCGCATTGCAGAGGCTGACACCGAGGTGGGCGGCCAGCAGATCAAGAAGGGCGACTGGGTGGCGCTGTTCTTTGCCGCCGCCAATCACGATCCGGCGGTGTTCCCCGACCCGGACACGTTCGACATCGACCGCACAAACCTCAACAAGCAACTGACCTTCGGCGTCGGTGTGCATCACTGTCTAGGGTCAGCACTGGCCAAGGCGGAAGCGCGCGAACTGATGAACGCCATGCTGGACCGCTACAGCGCCATCGAGCTGACCGGTGCGGGCTCGGCCCCCCAGCGCGCCAGCCTGCTCAACCACGGGCTTGAAACGCTCCACCTTCACCTAACGCCCACGATCAAGCCCAACCTACAAGGAGCAGCAGAATGAGCCTCCAGGACACCAACATCGCCGCGACAGAGAAGCTGTTTGAAGCCTTCGGCGCCGGCGACATCCCCGGCATCC
>JANQMQ010000208.1 GCA_028279995.1 Candidatus Phaeomarinibacter sp.
CGTTAAGTATCATATGCATAGTATTTAGCATCGCGGTCTAAGCTTCACCTTTGGTGCGGTTTTGGTGCGATTTCACGTCTAAATCCGCCCTTCACGAAGCGCATCACCTACGCGCTGCTCAAGCTGAAAAATCTGCGATTTCACTAAAGCCATCACGACTTCACCCAGAATCGCCGGGATGCAGTCCTTGATCTTTGCAACGATCATCTCCCTCACCTCGTCCTCGCGGCTGGACAATTCCTCGTCGAGGATCTCTTTCATCTTTGCCGATAGCACACGCTCGACCTCGCCCCGCACCCAGGGCTGCGGTTGTCCCCAAGACTGATTAGCTGGACGGGTGTCGCGATAAAGCTCAGCCCTGATGGCATCGCTAATAAGCGACGAAAGCATCTCATCTGGCATCAGATTGCCAACATCAGACCGAATCCGGTCCTTGATTTTGGCGCGAAAGATTGCCTCGGGCGAGTTGTCTTCTTGGGTCGCTACGTCTTGGGTCATCATTTCCTCCGATTCAGTGCATCCACGGCGCTATCCATGTAATCCGGCGCGTGGTGGCCATAGGTCCGCTCAATTGTCTCGATGCTGGCCCCAAAGAAGCCCGCGACATGCCAAATCTTGGCGCCGCGTTGCAAAGCCCAAGTGATGGCCGTGTGGCGTAGGGTATGTGGGGTCACATCGTTGAGGCCAGCAATGTCGCAGGCTGCGGCCCATGCTGTCTTGATGTCCGCCACGCGCCCGCGCTGGTATTCGACGACATAACGCCGTCCATTCGCCGCCTGCCTCCGAACGTGGGCTAGATAGCGGGACGGAAGGGGGGCCGGAGGCTTGCGCTTTGCCGTCTCGGCCTCGCCCATGGCGCGGCGATAGAGGACGCCCTGCACGGTGTCGATATGTCCGCCGGACAGGCTCGGAGTGTCGATGTGCAGCCCGAGGATTGCGGCCTTGCGTGAGCCTGTGTAAAGGCCGCACAGAATGAAATCGGCTAGGTGCTTTCCGCGTGGAAGAGATCGGGCCGCCCGGATCAGGCGCGCGGCTTCCTGACGTGTTAGCCAGCGCTGCCTTGAGGGTGGTCGTTCAGGCATCGTAACCGCAGGGACAGAAAGCAGGACGCCCTCTTCATGGCAATAATTCAATGCAGCACGCAAAGTGGTCAGTTCCCGCCGCACCGTGCCATCTGATACGTCTCTGATTTTAGCGTAGCGGCGGCATGTTTCGCCACGCACAGCGGACACGGGAAGATCACCCCAGAAACGGTCAAGGGCATCTATCGCGTAGCCGATCCGTGCCGGATCTTTGACGTGTGGCGCGTGACCCTCGGCGTAAATGGCAAGAACAGTACCCACGCTTATTGCTCCCGGTTCAGTTGGACCAGTTGGCCGGTGTTTGCGGTCGATGTATTGCGCGAGCGCGCTTTCAGCTTCGATGCGGCTAGCCGTGCCGGTCGCGAGTCGGACACCGGTATCGCGGATTTCCCAGGTTTCGCGGTCTGTGCGCCAGTGGAGGCGCGGGCCTTTGGCTCTACGCGGCATAGTCCAATCAGCTTTCCGATATCGTGCGGATGTATTCTAACAGCCCGCCCCATGCGGATCGTCAACCCATGTTCATCTGCTGCGGTGCGCAGCGAGGCCATTGGCACACCGGTCCGCTTTGCCGCTTCCTGAAAGGTCAGCAAGCGCGTTATGGTGGCGGGGCGGGTCATGGGGTTACAGGAGCTCCTTGAGCCGCTTGAGCAGGGCGCTCTTGGTTTCGATCACCTCACGCCCTCGGGTCTTCGGCCCAGCACCAAGCCTCCTACTCCACTCCTGCTGATTGGCCCGCCTTGTTTCATCTTTCCATGTCAGTACGTAACCGTTGTCGACGATCTCGACTTCCACAGATTTTTCAGTGAAAATGCTCATTGCTTGTCTCCTCAAACATCTACCATCCGCCCGCAAGTCAGGCACTTAAGCCGCCCATCGTCGGTAAATTCGCAGTCACAATTGCACTCACTGCCAAGCGGGCAATCAAACGTTAAGATGCCGATAGCGGTACGTACAAAGTCACCGCGCTCCCACATCGCATTCCAGGCGTCATCGGCTGCGTCACCCATCCTCTTCCTCCTATTCGCCCAACAATGCGGCTACTCTGTCCTGTGTTTGTGCGATGTAATCGCGGTCTGATCCATATTTCATGCGCCAGGATTTCTTGCCGCGATGAATGGCGGTTTTGGTGGTGTCCCTCAGTCCTTGGTGATGGCCTTCGCAGAGAGGAATACTTTCCCGGTCGGGCACTTTCTCAAAGCTGTGCCGGTCATGTATCGGGTGGTGAGCCTCGGTGGGTGAGTGCTGAACTTCCCCGAACGCCTCACAGATGCAGCACGGGAGTTGGCGCACCAACGCAAGGTATTCGGGATCATCGCCGGACTTATCGTCCTTGAGCCCACGCGGCGGGAGTTTGGCGAGGTTTGTCATGATGCGCCCCCAGGCAGACGGGGGTTGGGTTTGAACCCAGGGCAGTCTTCGTCCCGGATCTCTCCTTGGGTGTGCCACGTTCGGATGCATTTGCGTGGGCTATATAGCCAGCCGTCATTGTGGCAATAAACAGCATGGTCTTCGCACAAGTTGCCGAATGCGCAAGACTGATTGAAGCCCTGATTTTCCGTTATAAACTCAACCGCATTGATGGGAGAACGGCCATCCCAATCAGGGTCAAATTCAGGCTTCCCGCTCAACCTCTCGTATTCGGCGCGCACGTCGGCGGGCCAGAAGTATTCACCACAGTCTTCGTCTTTGCGATGAGCCCTTCGCCAAACAATTCCCTGCTCATTGCCATCCGCGTCACGTCCGCCAAAGAAACACTGTTCTTTGTCGTAGATTTGGTATTGTGCTTCATCGGGCATGAAGACCAGTTGCAGTCCGTACCTTGAATCGCGGGTCATGCTTCCTCCGGCATTGTCAGCACCACACCCTCGCGGGTCCAGTGATCTCGGGTTGCATCAAGAAAGCGCGTCATCTGCCGAACGCCCATGTCCCGCGTTACAGGCAGATCAATAGGTGGCACCATGCAGGCCAGCTTTTGTTCATAGGGCAAGGGTCGGATAATCGCGTCATACCGTTCGCGGAAATCATCGTTCTCTCGCCGGATCGGCACACCAAAATGCAGCTTGTTGAAGCCGTGGACCTCAAAAGGCTCCATGTCGCCACGCTGCACAGAAATCTCCTGCGCCCACTTCCAGGCCAGAGCGTTCTGGTCCAGCGATCTATCGGCCTTGGGCCTCCATGACATCGTGACAGGCAGTTGGTCCTTGAGGCGGAATACCAGCCGTGCCCATTGGGACAAATCGTTGATCGTGTAGCAGTTCATCTTGGCACCGGTCATGCGACCTCCTGGTCTCCATAGAGGATGGACTCATTCTCCGGTGCCTCTGGTAGCTGCTCCAGATATGCCCAAGATGCCGTTGCCTCGTCATAGACAAGGCCCAATTCATCGGCGCGCTTGACCAGCATCGCTTCGACATCCCGCCCGGCCTTCTTGGCACGGGCAGAGAGGGCGTTGATCGCGTCAGCGTCCATACATCCGGGCAGGTGTTGCTTGAACCACTCGACCTCCCCCTTGCGTTCTTCCGGTACTTGGTTCAGGCGCTCTTTGATCTTGGCAATGCCCCGCGCCAGATAATCTTCAAAGCGATCATCTTCGCTATCGGGGATCGGGGCGGCGCCGAGCTTCGCAGGGTCTTTGCCAAAACTGGCTTCGGTAGGGTTGAAGATCAGATACCGGCGGCGATCAACAATGGAGATGCGCCCGATAGCATCACTGTCGGTTAACACCAAGCCCTGAGACTGGCCGGGGATTTTCAGACGTTCAAGCTTTTGATCGCCGTCCGTCTTTTCGTCCATATGCGAAATCAGGATCACGTCCTTGCCCATGCGCATCACACGGCCCAGGAAGGCGCGAAACTGGACGCCAAGCTGGCCCCACCCTTGCTGGTTCAACGCCCCGTTGTATCCCAAGCGGGATTGGCGGCGCAGAATGTCATCGGACAGGTGCTCAAGTGCCTTGCCGACTGTATCGAGAATAACGGTGTCATAGCCGTCCAGATCCTCCTTGGTCATGCTGGCCACGTCCTGCCAACTCTCCACGACCACAGTGTCTCCGCGATTAGCAGCCCGGTATGCGCCGCCGTCAAAGTCCAAGAGCAACGGGCGTGATGCGGTGAAAGCAAGGGATGTCTTGCCCAGGCCCGGGTTGCTATAGAGCGTCAGGCAGATGTGCTTGACTTCCAGCGGTTCGCTTTCGGTTGTGATGTTTATTGGCATTTGCTATCTCCTAATGTGGGCGGCGGGTTTATCGGGCATCCCCTACCTAGGGTTGCGTTACCCCTGCACCGCCGCCCTCCCGTCAGCTTTCGCTTTGGGGTTGGTTGCTGGCAGCTTCAACGATTTGCTCAGCGAGGGCTCGACACTCGCCTTGCGCATAGGCTCCACCCTGAATCGCGGGGCTGTCACCTGCGGGGCCGCAATCAAAACCCAACCACCAGCTTTCACCGGTGTTGGGACCACCCGGCGCAGTATCGTCGGCAAACGTCAGCCCGCCGTGGACATCGACCGCCAAAACCAGTTCAATCTGGTTCCCGTTTGCCGGTCCCGCACAAAGGAGATTGATTGCGCCGACCTTATCAACATCAATTTCGCGCTCCAAAACTTCCTTAGAGACATGGA
>JANQMQ010000210.1 GCA_028279995.1 Candidatus Phaeomarinibacter sp.
GCCTTGATGGCATGGGTCCCGAGATCAGGCGCCGTGACACCGGACAATTCGCCCTGAAACCCACCCATGGGCGTGCGCTTGGCACCAACAATGACGACCGGATCTTTTTCCATGGGATATCTCTTCTGTCTGTGGTGATCCGCCTGAGGCGGTAAATGGCTGTTTGGGCGCGGTTTTAGCGTATGGGGCGGTTGATTGAAAACGTAAAGCTGTCATCCCGGTCAATCAGCACATGGGCCCGGTCGGGCATGTTGTCCCAGATTTCCAGCGTCAGCCGCTCATAATGCGCCACAAAGCGGCGAATGGCAGCCTCATCCATTGTCGGCTTGTCTGGCTCGGCAGCGGCTAGTCTGGCCTCCTGCCTGATGCGCGACTGCACAACACTCTCAATGCCCGGCACACGGATCAGAACAAGCGGATCGAGATCACACCAGCGCGGCCAGTAACCCTCCTCCAGCTCAGCCTGCCACCATCGCCGCCAGACACCGTTGGCATCTTCTTCAGCCTCCAGCGCGTTGATCGGGTCCTGCGGATCATCTTGCGCCAGCGGGTGCGCGCCGACGCACCAGCCTTCAAACAGTAGAATGTCAGGTCGCCCTAAATACCGGGCCCAATCGCTCTCCGGCAGCCGGTCATCATCCAGCTTCGAGAACACCGGCAAATGTGTTTCATCATCCACATCCGCTGATGCAAGTGTCTCAACAGTCCGGGCATAGAGACCCATGTCATGTGTTCCCGGCACCCCCCGCGTCATGCAAAGCGGGTGAACCGTCTCGGATAAACTCTTGCGGTCAGAGTGCGGCAGATAGAAGTCATCAAGCGACAGGGTCAACGCACGTTTGCCATGGCGCTCGAGCTCGGTCTCAAGCGCATGCGACAGCGTCGTTTTCCCTGAGCCCTGAGCGCCACATATGCCGGCAACAACAAGACCGGATGGCGATGGTGATGCCGTCAGAAGCCGTTCGGCAAGCTCGGGCAGCAGAGCAACAAGGCTCGGGTCAATCTGCGACGAAACTGTCACGCGACGGTCTGATATGCCGCCACACACATGGCAATGCCCGCACCATACGTTCCAAGCGCGCCGAGAGCCTTGAGCACATGCGGCTTTTCAAGGGTCTTGCAGGTGAGGAAACCAATGACCGTGAGATACCGGCTCACCGCCGCCACAATCATCGCCCAGCCAACCCATGCTGCAATTTCCTGTGTCCCCAGATAAAGCATGAGGATCGCTAGGATCGGCACAAACTCGGTCGCGTTGCCGTGCGCGCGCACTGCCTTGTTAAGACCGCTTGTAGGGTCGTCTTGAATACCGGTGATGACATTCGTCCGCCCACGCTGGATCGACACCCAGAAGCCGAGCACAAATATCAAAAGCGCCATCGCGACAACGCACAGAACAGCAGTAGTCATGTGAAACCTCCCTATATGGCTGCCCGGTTGCTCCGGGTCATGTCATGAACATCACCATATACGAAGTATCTGTCCAACCGGATTCCTACTCGTTGAACAGCCGCCGCGTTCCCATGGATTCAATCGCCTCGGCAATGCGTGACACGGCAATGCGATAGGCTGCAGACCGCAGATCAGTCTTATCCTCAGCAGCACGCCGAGCCACCGCAGTAGCCATCTCCGCCATCCGCTGATCAAGGTCGGCAAACACCTTCTCCCGGCTCATCTGCTCGCCAGATCGATTCTGCACCCACTCGAGATAGGAAACGCTGACACCGCCCGAGTTGGCCAGAATGTCAGGCACCACATGCACGCCACGTTCTGTCAGCCGGTCCGCACCATGAACCGTGCAGGCCTGGTTGGAGACCTCCACCACAACCTTCGCCGCCACATCATCGGCATTGGTGTCGTCAATCCAGCCGCCAAGCGCAGCGGGCACCAGAATATCAACGTCGAGCTTACGCAGATCATTGCCCGGCACAGCATCAGCAAAGCCCTTGAGCCCGCGATGCTGTGCCTTGTAAGCCTCAGCTTCACTCGGATCAAATCCGTCTGGCGAATAGACCGCACTGCTGGAATCAGACACCGCAACAATCCTGAAGCCGGCCTCATGCATATCGCGCGCAAACTGTGCACCTGCATTGCCGAAACCTTGAATCGCGATGGTCGCGCCATCCGCCAGCTTGAGATGATCCGTCAATGCCAGCACGACCTTGGCCGCACCGCGCCCCGTGGCCTCGGCACGTCCGGCGATCCCGCCCAGCACGATGGGCTTCCCCGTGATGCTGGCTGTCTGTGCTGTGCCTTCAAGAGCCGCAAGCTCATCCGCCATCCACGCCAGAACAGTTCCATTTGTGTTGACGTCCGGCGCTGGCACATCACGCCCGGCGCCAAGGTCATGACGCAGCGCCCGCACATAACCGCGCGCAACACGCTCAAGCTCGTGACGGCTCAACAGACCCGGATCGACAGCAACACCGCCTTTGCCGCCGCCAAATGGCAGTCCGGCAAGCGCCGTCTTGAACGTCATCAGGAAGGCCAGCGTGTTGACCTCATCCGCATCGACGGATGGATGAAACCGAATACCGCCCTTGGCCGGACCCAGTGCGTTGGAGTGAATCGTACGCCATGCGGAGAACGTCTTGAGAGACCCATCTCCCATCCGCACATTGATGCTGGCGGCAACCGACCGGGTGGGATGTCGCAACACCTCTCGCACATCATCATTGAGGTTCAGCGCGTCAGCGGCGCGTTCAAGGAAGGTGCAGACGTCGAGAGTAGATGCAGACATTTCGTTTTCTCCGGCCTATCGGCTCTTTATTGCGGGCACGAAGCGTCCATATAGGGAGTGCCCCCGCATCAGCCACTCACAAGAAATTGTCATTTTCCCATTTTTGCGCTGGTGGCCTAGGATAATGCCTTACATCTGTACCAGACGCCCGTGCGAGGCAGGCGCGGTAAACAGCATTCAGGCCATGCTGGTCTCAAGCGGATTGGTTCTTTCCCAGTTGGATTTTCTCACATGCGTTCGCAGCTCAGAATACGCCCCATGAGACATGCTCTGGAGCAGGCGCTTGCGTGGCTGCTGCCATTGGCAGCAGCACTTGCCCTCATGTCACCCGCCGCCGCGCAGGGTCGGGGCGGCCCGGTACAGGTTTTTGTGCAGCAGGCAAAGTCCGGCGAGTTTGTGGACCGCATAGAAGCCATAGGAACATTACGGGCAAATGAGACCGTCGAGATTACAGCGACAGTCACCGACACGGTGACTGGTCTCTATTTTGACGATGGAGCCCGCGTCGCCGAGGGCGACACGCTCCTGACCATGGCCGATGGCGAAGAGCGTGCCCTCCTGGAAGAAGAGAATGCAGCCGCTAATGAAGCCCGCCGTCAGCTCAACCGGGCGCAGAGCCTTGTCGGCCAGGGCACTATTTCGCGCTCCGTCCTCGATGAGCGCCGCCGCAGCTATGAAACCGCCGTCGCGCGCCGTCGCGCCCTGCAGTCACGCCTCGCTGATCGCGTGATTACAGCACCGTTCGATGGCGTCGTCGGTCTGCGCCGCATCTCCGTCGGCGCGCTGGTGACACCGGGAGACGTCATTACCCGCATCCACGACGACAGTGTCATGAAGCTCGATTTCTCGGTGCCCTCAGCCTTCCTCGCTGCCCTTGCACCAGGCATTGCGATACAGGCAGAAGCTCGCGCCCTGGATGGGATGCAGTTCAATGGCGAGATATCCAGTCTCGACAATGAAATCGATCCGGTCACCCGCTCCCTGATCGTGCGCGCTGTCCTGCCAAACGAAGACGGACTATTGCGCCCCGGCCTGCTGATGAGTGTCGAGCTTCTCAAGAACCCGCGCACGGCCACCATCATTCCCGAAGAAGCTCTGCTGCCCATCGCCCGCGATACATATGTGTTTGTCGCGGTTGACGGCGAAGAGGGCACGATCGCGGAACGCCGCCGGATCGTTCCCGGTGCCCGTCGGCCTGGCGAAGTCGAGGTGCTGGAAGGTCTCGCTCCAGGGGAACGGGTCGTAACCCACGGCGCCATGCGTCTGCGGCCCGGTCAGGCCATCATCGTGCGCGCCGAAGCCAAAGACAACGAGACGTTGGAAGATCTCCTCGGTGAGGACGCCGCAACCAAGAGCCTGGGTGGCTGACACACATCCTGACCACCACATAGATCGCCCCCACATAGATCGAAGGTACAGCACATGTTTCTGTCCGACATTTCAGTAACCCGGCCTGTGGTGGCGATGGTGCTGGCCATGCTGCTTGTTGTCTTCGGCATTGTATCCTTTACCCAGCTTCCTTTGCGGCAATACCCGGACATTGACCCACCGGTCGTATCTGTTGAAACAAGCTATCCAGGAGCCGCTGCCAGCGTCGTCGAAGCGCGCATCACCGAGCTTGTCGAAGAACGCATCTCCGGCATCGAAGGCATCGACTTCATTGAAAGCCAAAGCCGCGACGGCAGGAGCGATGTGACCATACGCTTCAAGACCGGCCGGGATGTGGACGCTGCAGCCAACGACGTGCGTGACCGCGTCTCCCGCATCGCCGACAACCTGCCGGAAGAAGCTGACCCACCGGAAATCCAGAAAGTGGATTCCAACGAGCGCGTCATAATGTGGCTCAACCTGACATCGAGCCGCTTGAACGTTCCAGAACTGACAGACTACGCGGAACGCTACCTGGTTGACCGCTTCTCTGTGCTCCCCGGGGTTGCCCGCGTGCGTGTTGGTGGCGCACAAAGCTATGCGATGCGCATCTGGCTGGACCGGTTGCAGATGGCCGCACGCGGCCTGACGGCAAACGATGTTGAACAGGCGCTGCGGGCGGAGAACGTGGAACTTCCCGCCGGCGCGGTTGAGAGCGTCGAGCGGCAATTTACCGTCCGCGTTGCACGCGCTTTCTCAAGCGCGGAGGACTTCGAGCAACTCGTACTCGCGCAGGGGGATGATGGATATCTTCTGCGCCTTGGAGATATCGCCCGCGTTGAACGCGCTCCGGCGGAAGATCGCAGCTTCTTCCGTGGCAATACAGTGCCACAGGTCGGCATCGGCATCGTCAAGCAATCAGTCGCGAATACAGTCGAGGTTGCCCGTGCCGCGAAGGACGAAGCTGAACGACTGAGACCGACGCTGCCTGACGGCATGTCGATAGAGCAAAGCTTCGATACGTCCATTTTCATCGAAAGCGCCATCAACGAGGTCTACAAGACCCTCGCCATTGCCATGGGACTGGTGATCCTTGTGATCCTGGCCTTCCTTGGAAATCTGCGCGCCATGCTGGTGCCCGCGGTAACAGTGCCGATCTCCATCGTGGCGTCTTTCACCCTGCTGCTGATTCTTGGCTTCTCGGTCAATCTGCTGACCCTGCTCGCCCTCGTGCTTGCCATTGGTCTTGTGGTCGATGACAGCATCGTGGTGCTGGAGAACATCCAACGGCGCATGGACGAAATGGGTGAAACAGCGCTCGTAGCAGCCTTTGAAGGCACCCGCCAGGTAGGCTTCGCCGTGCTTGCCACAACCGCTGTCTTGATCTCCGTGTTTGTCCCCATCTCCTTCACTGAAGGAAACATTGGCCGCCTGTTCACGGAGTTTGCACTCGCAATGGCATCAGCCGTGGCGATCTCAAGCCTTGTGGCCCTGACGGTCTCACCAATGATCGCCTCCAAGATCCTCACGCCACGCGACGACACCAATCGCGTATCAAAGGCCATCAGCACCGGACTGGACAGGGCCCGTGAAACCTATGGACGCATCCTTGAGTGGGCCTTGGGTCATGCCCTTGTGGTTGTCGCAGTCTTTGCCGCTTTGTTGGCGGGAACATTGGCTCTGCTGAACACGCTGGAGCAGGAATACTCGCCGGCCGAAGACCAGGGGGCAGTCTTTCTCATTGTCAGCGGTCCGGAGGGTGCGACCCACGCCTATATGCGTGAATACATGGACGAGATCGAAGCGCGCATGATGCCGCTTGTCGATGATCGTGAAATCAATCGCTTGCTGGTTCGCAGCCCCAGCGCCTTCGGCAACACGGAGGTTTACAACACCGGCATTGTGATCGTGATCCTCAACGACTGGGGCGAACGCCGCGATGCATTCACCATCATGAACGACGTGCGCCAGCGCCTTGGCGATCTGCCCGGTGTCCGCGCCTTCCCCATCATGCGGCGTGGTTTTGGCGGCGGCACGGAAAAGCCGGTGCAGTTTGTGATCGGCGGAGGCACCTATGCGGAGCTAGCCGAGTGGCGCGACATCGTTCTGGCTGAATTGGAAACCAACAACCCGGGCCTAGAAGGCATTGACTGGGACTACAAGGAGACACAGCCGCAGCTGGAAGTGGACGTCGACTATGACCGCGCAGCTGAACTCGGTGTGACGATTTCAAACATTGGGCGCACACTGGAAACCATGCTTGGGTCACGCCGGGTAACAACCTACATCGAGAACGGCGAAGAGTATGACGTCATCCTCGAAGGCGAGCGGGAAAGCCAGCGCACCCCGACGGACCTGACAAACATCTATGTGCGGTCAGACCGGTCCAATCAGCTCATCCCCTTGTCGAATCTGGTGACATTGAGCGAGCTTGCGGATTCAACAGTCCTCAACCGCTACAACCGCGTACGGGCGATCACCCTTGAAGCCAACCTGGCGGATGGGTTGAGCCTCGGGGAAGCCCTCGATCATCTAAATGCCATCGTGGACGACAAGCTCCCGGAAACAGTCGTGGTGGATTACAAGGGCGAGTCCCGCGACTACTTCACCGCCGGCAGCGCCCTGTTGTTCGTCTTCGGGCTCGGCATCGCAGTGGTCTTCCTCGTCCTAGCAGCTCAGTTCGAGAGCTTCGTGCACCCGCTCGTCATCATGCTGACTGTACCAATTGTCATCGGCGGTGGGCTGCTTGGCCTGTGGGTCACGGGCTCAACCCTGAACCTCTACAGCCAGATCGGGCTCATCATGCTGGTAGGCCTTGCAGCCAAGAACGGCATTCTCATTGTTGAGTTTGCCAACCAGCTGCGCGATCAGGGCATCGAGTTCAGCGAGGCTCTGCGTGAGGCCTGCCTCACCCGCTTCCGGCCCATCGTGATGACGGGCATCACAACAGCCGCAGGCGCCATTCCGCTCATTCTTGCGTCAGGCGCCGGCGCAGAAACCCGCGCCGTTATCGGCGTGGTGGTTCTGGCCGGTGTACTCACATCGATTGTACTGACCCTGATCGTTGTGCCGGTTGCCTATGACAAACTGGCGCGCAATACAGGGTCCGCCGGTGACGTACGCCGACGCCTGTTCCGTGAGCGGGGCGGGTCTACACAGCCTGCCGAGTAACCTTCCGTGGCACGAGCCCTTCCAGCAGCCATGCCAAGGCAGGCAACAGGGTAACCGCTCCTACCATGTTCACCAGGAACATGAAGGACAGCAGCAGCCCCATATCGGCCTGGAACTTGAGGGCGGAAAACGCCCAGCTGGCGACACCGATGGCAAGGGTCAGCCCGGTGAAGACCACAGCCATGCCCGTTTCCTGCATCGCCTGCGGGAAGGCTTCCTGAATGGGAACGCCCTCCTCCAGCCGGAACTGAAGCCGGTTGTAGATGTAGAAGGCATAATCGACGCCAATGCCCACAGCCAGCACGAGCACCGGCAGCGTGGACGACTTGAGGCCGATACCCAGCTCGGTCATGAACCAGTAGCCCATAAAGGTAGCAACCAGCAGCGGGGCACAACAGCAAATGATCGCCCGCCAGTCCCGGTAGGCAAAGCCGACCAGCAGAATGATCGCCGCGAACACGTAAAGAAGCATCGGCAGTTCGTTTTCCGCGATCACTTCATTGGTGGCTGCGATGATGCCTGCGTTGCCGGTTGCCAGACGCAATGTCAGCCCTTCAACCGGATAGTCGGCAACATAGCTCTCAGCCGCCGCAACAACGCGCTCGATGGTCTCAGCTTTGTGATCTGTCAGGAACGCGATCACCGGCATGACGTCACACCGCCGGTTGATGAGACCCGTGCTTGAGGGAATGGGCGAGGTAATCAACCCAAGCGTCACTGGATTGCGCGGTAGATGTGACCAGCGCAGATCATCTTCCATCCACAGGCGCATATTGTTTCGAGCGACTGTTGCCGTGGACACGACCGCAGCGACACCCGGCACGTTGCTTAGATGCCAGCCGTAGTCCTCCAGCGCTTTCATGTAGGTGTGGTCGATGCATGCTTCGCCGGGTAGCTCGGCAACCGTGATGAAGGCATCCAGCGAAATGGCGAAGTTCTGTGTGATGAAGCGGACATCCTGATTGTATCGTGCGTCTTCCCGCAGCTCGGGAAGGCCTGCATGAATATCTCCCACATGCCGGTCACGCGACTGATAGACAGACACCACAAACAGCACAGCACCCAGCAGAAGAACCAGCTTGGCCGGCCCCGGACGGGCAACGCCACCAAGCTTCTGCATCAGGTCTGCACGCGAGGCCCGCAGTGTTGAAATCTGCGCCACAAAGTTTTTGCGCGGCAGCATATAGGACGCCAGCAGCGGCAGCATGATCAGGTTGGAGATGATCTTGAGTGCAATACCCACCGTCGCAACAATTGCCATTTCCTGAATGATGGGGATCGGCACCAGCGCCAGCGTGAGAAAGCCCACAAGGTCGGTGATCAGCGCCATGGAGCCCGGCAGGAACAGACGGCTGAAGGTGGAGCGCGCCGCTGTCTCCGCCGTGGCGCCATCAATCAGCTCACTTGTAAACAGATTGATCTGCTGCACGCCATGACTGACGCCGATGGCATAGACAAGAAACGGCACCAGAATGGCCAGCGGGTCCAGGCCGTAGCCGAGCACATACAGCGCACCGAACTGCCAGACGACCGAAACAAGCGAGCTGCCCACGGCAAGCAGCATGAGCTGAAAGGAACGCGCATACAGGTAAACGGCAATCGCCGTCAGGCCCAGCGCAATCCCCATGAAGTACACAACACCGCCTGCACCGTCCGCAATGTCACCGATGCCCTTGGCAAAGCCGATGATGCGAATGGTGGTGAGATCATCTTCAAACTTGCCGCGCAGGCCCGTCTCCAGCTTGTGCGCAAGCTCGATGTAGTCGAGGCGCTCACCCGTAATCGGATTGATCTCCGCAAGCTCAAACCGGATAAGTACCGCGCTGTTGTCATGCGAGACATACTGGCCCGCGAACCCACCTCGCACAGTGTCGATGCGGATACGCTCCAACGCCTCCTGCGTAATCCGCTCGCGAGTCACATTCGCCGGAATGAGGTTGTACGCCTTGAACCCTTCCTCGGTGATTTCCATCACCCGCGTATTCGGCGTCCACATGGAGCGGATCGTCGCGCGGTCGACACCCGGCAGATAGAAGACTTCATCCGAGATGTCGTAGTAGCGCTGGAAGAATTCCGGCGTCCACACGTCACCTTCCCTGGCTTCCACCGCCACAATGACAGCATTCGCCCCCGGAAGTTTCTCGCGGTAGTCGGAGAATGTCTCGATATACGGGTGCTCGGACGGCAGTTGCTTAAG
>JANQMQ010000223.1 GCA_028279995.1 Candidatus Phaeomarinibacter sp.
AAGACAACATGAGAAATGGCTGATATCATCCATGAAGGGCGCATGGTACTCCCATGCGCCCTTTGTTTGTATATGAGGCCCCATAAGGGCCTATATAAAGAGGTTGAAGGTGGCGAATCTGCGGATTTGCCGTTCCACGTGTATCCGCCGCTAACGAATAAGAGTGCAGGTTCAGGCTATGACGAGCGTCAATGAAGTCCGCCAGACGTTTATCGATTTCTTCGAGGGCAAAGGACATACCCCCGTTGCCTCTGCGCCGCTGGTGCCGCGCAATGACCCGACCCTGCTGTTCAACAATGCGGGCATGGTGCCGTTCAAGAATGTGTTTACAGGCGCGGAAACCCGCGACTATGTGCGGGCTGTCTCATCGCAGAAATGCGTGCGCGCCGGCGGCAAGCACAATGACCTGGACAATGTGGGCTACACAGCCCGCCATCACACCTTCTTCGAGATGCTCGGCAACTTCTCCTTTGGCGACTATTTCAAGGAAGACGCCATTGCTTTCGCCTGGGAGCTGCTCACCAAGGATTACGGCCTGCCCAAGGACAAGCTGACCGTCACCGTCTATCACGAGGATGAGGACGCGCCGCTCCTGTGGAAGAAGATCGCCGGGCTGCCCGACGACCGCATCATCAAGATCGCTACGGCCGACAACTACTGGTCCATGGGCGATACGGGCCCGTGCGGTCCGTGTTCTGAAATCTTCTTTGACCATGGCGAGCATGTGCCTGGTGGCCCTCCCGGTTCTCCGGACGAAGATGGCGACCGGTTCATCGAAATCTGGAACCTGGTCTTCATGCAGTTCGACCAGCAGGCGGGGGGCGAAAAGGTGCCGCTGCCCAAGCCGTCGATCGACACGGGCATGGGTCTTGAGCGCATAGCCGCGGTCCTGCAGGGCAAGCACGACAATTACGACACGGACATGATGCGGGCGCTGATCGAGGCGTCGGCTGATGCATCCAGCGTGGCGGCGGATGGCGATCATGCCGTCAGCCACCGGGTGATCGCGGATCATCTGCGTGCCACAAGCTTCCTCATAGCCGATGGTGTGCTGCCGTCCAACGAAGGCCGCGGCTATGTGCTGCGCCGGATCATGCGCCGCGCCATGCGCCATGCGCACATCATTGGTGCGAAAGATCCGCTGATGCATCGTCTGGTGCCGGCGCTTGTGACCCAAATGGGGCAGGCCTACCCGGAACTTGTTCGTGCGCAGGCGCTGGTCACCGAGACACTGAAGCTGGAAGAAGAACGCTTCCGGGTGACGCTCGACCGTGGCCTCAAGCTTCTGGATGACGAGGTCGCCCAGCTTGGTGAGACGAAGACATTTCCCGGCGAGACGGCTTTCAAGCTCTATGATACCTACGGCTTCCCGCTGGATCTGACGCAGGACGCCCTGCGCGCAAAGGGTATCGAGGTGGATACGTCGGGCTTTGACGATGCCATGGCGCGTCAGAAGGCGGAGGCACGGGCGGCGTGGTCCGGGTCCGGTGATGCGGCGACCGAGGTTGTCTGGCTGGAGTTGCGCGACGAACACGGCGCGACAGAGTTTCTGGGCTATGACACTGAAGTTGCTGAAGGGCAGATCGTCGCCCTGCTCAAGGACGGTGCCGTCGTCGACGAGCTTGCTGAAGGTGAAGAAGGCTCCGTCGTCGTCAACCAGACGCCGTTCTATGCCGAGTCCGGTGGCCAGATGGGCGACACGGGCATTCTGATCGGTGCTGAGGGTACGAGCTTTTCTGTCACTGACACCGCCAAGCGGGCCGGCGACCTTCATGTACATGTAGGCAAGGTTAGCAAGGGAACTCTTGAGACCGACGGCATTGTCGAACTGGGCGTTGATGGTGAGCGCCGTACCCGCTTG
>JANQMQ010000237.1 GCA_028279995.1 Candidatus Phaeomarinibacter sp.
CAGGCAGGTTCAGGCCGTGGTCCCGGAATGTCCGCTGACGGAACACAGAATGGGTTCCGTCGTCAGGATAGCCTGCATGTCACGGCGATGAGCGCTGCCGGTATTACTGCCTACGAATGGAATATTGAAACCGACGCTATCGCGTGGAGCGGCAGCGTGGAGACTGTTGTGGCCGGTGCCGGATCTACGCCGCGCCGGGCTTTGGATTTTGACAGTGGGCGTGCCTATGCACGACTTGTCGATCCTGATGCCGGTGTGTCGCGCTATGACGCCGTCATGATGAGCGACAAGACCGATCGTGGTGATGGCGTTCCGTTTGAATGTGAATACGCAATCACCCTGCCTGGGCAGGACGACTGTGTGTGGATCGAGGATGTCGGCACCTGGTTCGTCGGCAGCAATGGTCGTCCGGGACGTGTCGTGGGAACCGTGCGCAACATCACGGCCCGCAAAACCGAAGAGCAACGCCTTGCTCGTCTGGCACATTTCGATGAGCTGACCGGCCATGTGAACCGGGGACGGCTGCGCGAGCTGCTTTCGCAGACGGTTGCCTTCAGTGAGCGGTTTGATCGTGACGCGGCATTCATGATGGCCGGCATCGACAATCTCGCCCTCATCAACGATGCGTATGGTTTTGACGTTGCCGATCAGGTGATCGTTGCAGTGGCGCGCCGGTTGAAGACACAACTGCGCCAGAGCGACACCCTTGGGCGCGTTGCCGGCAACAAGTTCGGTATCATCCTCAACAATTGCGGTGAGGCTGAAATGGCCTTTACTGCGGAGCGCCTGATGCAGGCGGTGCGTGAAACAGTGATTGATACGGGATCAGGGCCTGTCTCTGCCAGCGTATCTGTCGGCTGTGTTGCCATTCCAAGATGTGCCCGCAGCGCCGGCGAAGCGTTGGCGCGCTCGGAAGAAGTTCTGGATGCGGCCAAAGCGACGCGCCGCGGCGCCTATGCCATTTACCAGCTGTCCGAACAGCTCGAGTCCCGCCGCCGGCGGAACGTGGAACTGGCGGATCAGATTGTTGCGGCCCTGAACGAGGACCGTCTGTGCCTGGCCTATCAGCCGATCATCTCATCGAAGACGGGCAAGGCGGATCTCCATGAATGCCTGCTGCGCATGCGCCGTCATGACGGCGAGGTCGTTTCAGCCGGCGAGTTCATTCCGGTGGCAGAGAAGCTTGGTCTCGTGCGCCTGATTGACCAGCGGGTGCTGGATATGGCGATCCGGACGCTCGAAGAGTATCCGCAGGCCGAGCTTGCCATGAATGTGTCCGGCATGACTGCCATGGACGGCACGTGGCTGGAGAACATGACCAAATATGTGGGCGGGCGGCCTGACCTTGCCTCCCGGCTGATTGTCGAGATCACCGAGACGGTGGCTCTGCATGAGCTGGAAGAGTCGGCCAAGTTCGTTCATGCGCTGCGTGATCTTGGCTGCCGCGTGGCGATTGATGATTTTGGTGCGGGTTACACATCATTCCGCAATCTCAAGGCGCTTGATGTGGACATGGTCAAGATCGACGGCTCGTTCATCAAGGGGCTGGTGCGCAGCCGTGATGACCAGCTTTTCGTGCAGACGCTGGTGCATCTGGCCAAGAACTTCAACCTGCCGGTTGTCGCCGAGTGGGTGGGCAACGAAGACGAAGTCACCTTGTTGCGCGCCTATGGCGTTGACTATCTGCAGGGCTTCTTCCTGGGCGAGCCGACATTGGAGCTGCCCTGGGAAACGGACGCCGCCCGGATGGAAACGGCCTAGGGCCTATTTCTTCTTGCTGCTCAGGATTGTGTCCAGCTGCTTCTGCATCTCCAGCATCTGCTTTTGAAGCTTGGCGACTTCGGCGTCGGAGTCTTTTTCCTTGTCGGCAGAGGCATCAGGTTTTGTGTCTTCGGCCTGTGACGCAAACGGATTGAGCATCCGTACCGCTCCTTCAAGAGCGGCCACGTTTTCACGCACCTGTTCCTCGATGGCGGTAACGCGGTCTTCGCCGACGGCGCTGGCGATGCGGCTACGCACCCGCTCCTGTTCCTTGGCGAAATTTTCCAGGCTCATTTCAAGAAATCCCGGCACCACGCCCTGCAGGCTGTCCCCGTAGAACTTGATGAGCTGGCGCATGAAGCGGATGGGTAGCAGGTTCTGTCCGCCCTTGGCTTCTTCCTCGAAGATGATCTGTGTGAGGACGGACCGAGTGATGTCCTCGCTGGACTTGGCATCGATGACGACGAAGTCCTGATTCTGTTTCACCATGTCGGCCAGATGATCGAGCGTCACATAGCTGGACGTCGCCGTGTTGTAGAGTCGGCGATTGGCGTATTTCTTGATCGTGATCGGCTCGTTGCCGGAGGACCGCTTCTTAGCCACGTTGTCACGCTTCCGTCGGTTTGGTGGACCAGGTGAAACAGGCGGACCGAGCAAAGCCGAAGCCGACTCGCGATCTGCCTAACTGCAAGGCATATTCTCGCGTAGCGATGCTGCAATGCGCAAGTGCAGTTGCGAGGAACCCTACGGCAATTTGCTGCATTTGCGAGAAGGGCCGCAGTTGCGGGGGCCTTGTTATCGTCAAAACCCTTTAGAAACTGCCAAAATCCGGGCGCGGTGATCGGTGATGCCGGAGGTGCCTAGGATTCAGGCTTTTCTGCCGTTTCCGCTGCCTTTTCGGCGGCAAGTTGCGCCTCATATTCCGCATCGCGGTCACGGCGACCGATTGCGGGATGCACCCAGCTGTCTACCGGACCCACATCAACATGCACATAGGGGGTGCGGGTGGGGTAGTAACCCGCACCGCCCCGGTTGAGTTCGCGGGCGGCGCGATAGACCGCATGCGGATCACCAAAGTCCTGGGTGATGTCGATGGCCATGCCGAGCCGGTGGAAGGAGCCGGGGTCGACGGATGTCGATTGAGCAGCGAGCCAGGCATTGGTGCGCTCGGACCGGTAGGCGGACATGGTGTAGATCGGTGCGGACGATGATGTCAGCTGATCGATGTCCCACAACAGGTCCATCAGGGCGGGGCTCATGTCTGTGGTCGTGTTAGTGCGTAGGTCACGCATGAACCAGGAGATGCGCTGGAACGCGCCTTTCTGGTATTCGCCGTCTGCCCAGTAGGTGGTTGTCAGCTTCTCTCCGGAATTGAGGCTCTGCATCCGCAAGGTGCGCTTGTAGGGCGCTTCGGCGAGGACGATGGCGGGCGCGGCCACGAGCGTGCTGGTGGCGGCAGCGGCGGCTGCGGTGGATTTCAGGAAGGTTCGCCGTGTGGTCATGGTGATACTCTTCGACTTGTGTCCTGCGGTCAGTTTGCCACAGTCGGGCGCAGAGAAGGTGACGCTTCGGCGACACTCTCAGGCAGTTGTGGCGGTGATGCGGCGGGGGGCGCCGGGTCTATGGCAAGCTCCGCATGAACGCCGGCAGCGCGCGCTTGTTCCGCAAGGTGCCGGGCATCGCCTTTGGGGACCATATGCACCGTTGTGTAGCCGCGGCGGGCAAGTTCATCCAGAATCTGCGGCAGCATGTAGGACGTGCGGTAGTGGGTATCGTGGAAGATCACGACGCCGGACCCTCTGGATTCAATCATCCGCAAAGCGCGCTTGTAGAGCGTGCGGGGGGAGATGCGGCGCCAGTCATCCGTGCCGATGTCACAGGAAAACGTGGCGATGTCTTTGTTGGCCAGATATCCGCGCAGGCGCCGTGTGTGGTTGAGGCCGGGGAAGCGGAAGAACGGGGCGACTTCAGCCCTAATGCCGTTGTCATCTTCAAGACCATCCAGGGCTGAACTGATGGCGCTGATGCCGCGATTGATCTGCTTGACGCTTCCGTAGTAGGACATCTTCGACAGGATTGGGTGAGACCATGTGTGGCTCGCGACCGTGTGGCCCCGGCGCCAGACTTCCTGCACCAGTTCCGGATGCAGCTTGGCGTAGCGACCGACCATGAAGAAGGTCGCCTTGATGCAATGGCGGTCCAGGGCATCCAGGATCTTTGGTGTGTGCTCCGGGTTCGGACCATCATCGAAGGTCAGGACCAGTTCCTTGGGGCCCAGGGGTACCGTCCTGCGGTACTG
>JANQMQ010000245.1 GCA_028279995.1 Candidatus Phaeomarinibacter sp.
CACATCGTTGGGCAATTGAGGCAGGCTGGCGTGGTGCTATTCCGCAGCTGCCGCTGGCGCCTCTGTTTCATCAGCAGGTGCAGCCTCGGGGGTGGCCTCAACGGTCAGCGACCCGTCATCTTCGACGGTTACTGTTGCTTCCAGCGCCGGCATCGCGGCAGCAGCGGGTGTGGCACCGGCTTCCATAAAGGCCCGTACGTCGGCGGCGCTGACATCGGCCACTTCTTCCATGGGGATGTGACCCACATTCTCATAGACCACCAGCGTGGAGTTCGGCAGCAGCGCATCGAACCGCTCTCCGACGGAGACCGGAATGAGCGGGTCCTTGTCGCCCCACATGACAAGTGTCGGCACGTCGAGCGCCTGCACAACGTCGTCCGGCACCGGATCACGCGGGATCTGGAAACGCTTGAACGTTGCCGGACGCGTCCCCTCCATGACGTTGAGTTCGAAATACATGGTGATCATGTCTTCGGTCACGATGGATGTGTCGACAAAGACGCTGTTGAGCGAGTTGGCAAACAACGAGCGCGGCGTGATGATTTCCAGCAGATCTCCGATGACCGGCATGCGCACCAGCGAGAAGGCCCATGACGCGCTGCCGCGGGAGGTTTCGGCCTCGTCCCGCTTGATGCCGGCGGCACATACCAGAATGAGGCCTTCGAGGTCTTCGGGATACTCCACTGCATAGTTGAGCGCCACGGCACCGCCCATGGAATTGCCGCCAAGGGTGAATGTTTCGATGCCGAGCTTGCGCACTGTCTCACGGGTGAAGGCTGCCATGCCCTTGACGGAATAGTCTTCGTCCGGCGTTGCCCCGGTCAGCCCATGCGCCGGCATGTCCAGTGTGATGATGCGGTAGGTATCCCCAAGGGCGGCGACCCACGGCTCCCAGGTCTGCAACGCGGCGTTGGAGCCATGCACCAGCACCAGCACGTCCCCGTCCGGGTTGCCCTGGTCACGCACATGCGCCACTGCGCCGGAGCGCAGCTCAATGAACTGTGAGGCCTCATTGGCATATTTCGCCTGAAGCTCCTCGCGCGGGATATCAAACTGAACCCAGGCCGCGGCAATCACCGCCACGGCAATCACGATCAGCGCCACAACGCCAAGGAAAATTCGTTTCAGCATGGTTTCCCCCTCACACCGAACACGCCCTGCCGGACAAAGCCCTACCAGGAAGCGCGCCGGTCTTCGTCTTCCTCATCAAATGCATCCGGCCCCGGATCATCAGGACGCGGCGGCATGAAATCAATCTCTTCGTGAATATCAATGAGTTCCGGCGCCGGCGCGGGCACGGCTGTAACCGGCGGGGCGGCGGCCGGCTCGTCGGAATTGGCAGCCACCACAGGAGCAACAGGTGCCGCCGGGGCAACCGGCGGTGGTGTAACATCACGTGACGGTTCAGCCCGACCATCATCGGCCTTGGGCGCAACCGGCGCGGCCGGTGCTTCGACCGGCACCGGCAGAACCACCGCCTGCGCCGCCTGTGCCATGGCTTCCTCGGTTGATGAACTGGAGACCGGAACCACGGCATCCGTCGGGGCACGCCATTCATATGCATCAAATGCACCCGTCGTTGGAACAACCGGTGTCCATGTCCGGGTGCGATAGCCATCCGCCACCCACTGGGCATCCACAGGCGCCTTGACCGAGCGGGCCAGCCAGGCGCGCGTCCCGCCCATGTCGCCCATGCCCTCCGCCACTTCCGCCATCAGGAGGCAGATACGGCGGCTGGGGAATGGTTCGGCATAGGTAATCAGCTGTTCACGGGCCTCATCAAACCGGCGCGCGCCAATGGCCGCACGGGCGAGCAGCACATGGCTCTCCACATGATCCGGGTTTCGTCCGGCCAGAACACGCGCCCGCTTGAGGCGTTGGTCCGCGGCTTCCACAGGAAACAGGTCCAGAAAGACATTCGCCAGATCAGGGTGCGGGAACCGCGCCCATACATCT
>JANQMQ010000250.1 GCA_028279995.1 Candidatus Phaeomarinibacter sp.
CGCGCCAGAATCTGCACGACCGTACAGTCCCCGTCGCGGTAGGCAGCCTCAATGGCTGGCCAGTCAGCGTGTGTCATTTCTGAGTCTCATAAAGACGACCGGTGATGGCTATTGGACACCCGTCACCGCTTGGAGCCAGGACATTAATTCGGAACTGACAAGGTACCAGATCAGTAGAGCGAACCCGATCATCAACGACATGACCACCGGGTTCTCAAATTCGCTTGGCTCTTCAACGAGAGGGTCGGTTTCGCGGTTGTCTTCAATCCAGCCCTGTGAATGAGCGAGGATCGGCAGCACAAGCCGCAGAAGGAATGTCATCGCCAGAAAAAAATACCCTACCGACACCCAGACTCTTGCATCACCGAGGAAATAATCTGTGATCAACTTCACAAGGTCAGACGCGTCCAAAAGCAAAATGAAGGCCGCAAAATGCAGAAGCTCACCTGAACTGGGTGCCCAGTGGAGACCAGAGTCTGCATAGTAGACTCTCCTCAAACCGGACGGTCGTCTCGTCCAATAGTTGAGTATCAATAAGGCGTATGCGGCAGCCGCGAGGGTAGAAACCGTATTGCCGAGGCTGACTAACTGCTCATCGTGTACCGACAACAAGTCGAATAAAAAGGCAGTTGAACTCGCAAGAATGAGTACCGAAAACGGGATTGTTGCGAGCAAGAAGATGACCCAAAGCGTCGGCAGATCATTCGCCCGCTTCATCTGGAGATTTTCGTTGCCCCACAACCAAGGCTTCATCGTCAGACCCAATTCTTGAGCGTGAAAACATCCTACGTTAGGACCGCGCGGTCGTCAATAGAAAAATCACATATTTCGTAATTTTTCTTGCTCCAACTGTTTACTCGTCGCCATCCTCCCAGATGGCGAGATAGTCTTCCAGGTCTTCTTCCGGGATGCCTTCCTCGCTGATGACTTTACCTTGCACGGAGATGCCGGCGGCGTGAACACTCTCAGGATCACCGGAAACCAAGGGGTGCCAGCTTGCCAACTCCCTACCCTCGGCCAGGCGGCGGTAGGCACAGGAGGTGGGCATCCACTTGATGGCTGCGACATTGCCCGGGGTAAGCTTGATGCATGTGGGAACACGTTTTGTACGATTTGCGTAATCTGTGCAGCGGCACGCATCCTGATCCAACAGGTGACACACGACATTTGTCGTCTCGATCTCGCCGGTGTCTTCGTCCTCAAGCTTGATAAGGCAGCAGCGGGCGCAGCCATCGCACAGGCTTTCCCACTGGGAGCTGGTCATGTCGGCCAGAGGCGTCGTCTCCCAGAAGGGGGCATTTCCATCAGGGTTTGACGGCTTGGGTGAACGGACGTTCATCGTTTACCTCTTGGGGGCGAAATTCTTTGTTTGCCGGGCCAATCCGACTAGGGTTGCGCATTCGGGTCCGCCAAAAGCCGGCCCAGACTACACGGGCAGCCATCTTGGGGGATGACCGCCTGTTCTTTACCGTTCCAGCGGCCGGCAGAACAGAACAAACCGGCAGACAACGCGGTGCGACATGCGGGTTTGAAAGAGCCTCGGGGGCGATGGGCAATACACACACCGGCAATGGTGGGAATTCTGGCGGCTGGCAGGCGGACGCATCCAGCGATGCGACGGGTACCGCGCGCCCGGTTTCGGGCCGCGCCAGTGATCTGCCGCCGCTGGATGTTGCCGGGATTCACCCCCGTCCCGACCGCAAGCTCACCGACGAAAAGATGAGCGAGGCCGCCGCTCAGCGGGTGGGGCGCCTTGGCGGCGGTTTCCGCACGATGATTTTTTCGTCCATGGCCACGCTGCTGGTCATCATTGCCCTGCCCCTCGTCCTCGGACTGCCATCAAAAGTTGACCCCTGGTCCATCTCGAGCATTGCGAACGGCAATGTGAACGTGACGTTCCTGGATGCGGACGGGAACCTGCTGGCGCATCGTGGCTACCGGCAGGAAGAAACCGTTTCGCTGGACGAAATGCCGCCCTATCTGGTGCAGGCCGTGCTGGCCATGGAGGACAGGCGGTTCTACCGGCACTGGGGGGTGGACATTCTCGGCGTGCTGCGGGCGGCGCAGGCGAACTTTGCCGCCAACCGCATTGTAGAAGGCGGGAGCACCATCACCCAGCAGCTGGCGCGCAACCTGTATCTGGACGGGTCGCGCAATTTCGGGCGCAAGGCGCAGGAGGCGGCCCTCGCCTTTTGGCTTGAGCAGCACCTGACCAAGAAGGAAATCCTCGAGCTCTATCTGAACCGGATTTATCTGGGTGCCGGCGCCTATGGGGTGGAAGCCGCCTCCCAGGTCTATTTCAGCAAGAGCGTGCGGGACCTGACGGTGAGCGAAGCGGCGCTGATTGCCGGACTGCCCAAGGCCCCCGCCCAGCTGTCGCCCGCCCGTGATCTTGCCCGCGCCCAGGAGCGCGCGGCGCTTGTTCTGGAGAAGCTGGAAGAAACCGGATGGATGTCAGCGGCGGAGATTGAAGCCGCACGGGCCGAGCCTGCCATGATTGACCTTGAGGAACGCTCACGGGAATTGCTGGCGCCGTATTTCGTGGACTGGGTCTATTCGCGCCTGCCGTTGTGGATTGATGGCCCGCCGCGGGAGCTTGTGGTCGAGACCACCATTGACCTTGAGATGCAGCGCAAGGCTGAGGAAGCCGTCCGGGCATCCTTCGAGCGCCTGAGACGTGGTGTCGAGGTTGATCAGGCAGCGCTTGTGTCGATCAACCTCTCCGGTGAGGTCAAGGCCATGGTGGGCGGGCAGGACTATCTGCAAAGCCAATTCAACCGCGCAACACAGGCCATTCGCCAGCCCGGCTCTGCCTTCAAGCCTATTGTCTACATGGCGGCGCTGCAGAACGGCTACACGCCGTATTCCGGCGTCGTTGACAGGCCGGTGAAGATCAGCGGATGGCGACCGCTCAATGCCAACCGGCGCTACAGCGGCTGGATGCAAATGCGCAATGCAGTGGCCTATTCGGTCAACACAATTGCGGTCCGGGTGGCGCACAAGGTCGGGCTTGAGAAGGTCGCGGACTATGCACGGGCCTCAGGGATCACGACGCCGATGCCGGAACATCCCTCACTGGCGCTTGGGGCCATGGGCACTCGGCTGGTTGAACTCACCGGCTCCTATGCCCCGCTTGCAAATGGCGGCTTTGAGACCCAGGCCCATGGCATCACTCGTATCACCAATGTGGACGGCAAGGTCCTGTATGAGCGGGCCCGGAAAGTCGTAGGGGCCATGCCGCCGCCCTACAGCGAAAACAACTACGGCAAGGAGCGGGTGGACGAGGACGCCCGGACCGTTCCCCTGTTCGCCAAGGTGGCCACGACCCGCGATGCGCAGACCATGACCAAGATGCTCAGGCGCGTCATATCGATAGGGACGGGCAGAAAGGCATCTCTTGGCCGACGTGAAGCTGCGGGCAAGACCGGTACCACCAATGACAACCGCGATGCGGTGTTTGTCGGCTACACCGCGGACCTTGTGACCGGCGTGTGGATGGGCAACGACAACAATGCGGAGATGGGCCGCGTCTATGGCGGCACGCTGCCGGCAACCATGTGGGCCAACTTCATGAAGGCCGCCCACGAAGGCATGCCCCGCCGGAAGATCTACAAGCGGCACTGGGTGATGCCACATCCTTCCCAGTACAAGAAAAACGAGCCACCTGAAGCAGATCCGGAACACGAAGAGGTTCCGGTTGCCGAAACGCAAGCACCCCCGAAGTATTCCGTGCTGCGCAGCAAGCTGAACGGGCTGTCCAGCGCACTATCCGCGGCCTCGACCCTGCAGCCGACAATGGCTGAAACCGTTCAGGCGCCGCGGTCGCGCCGGATGGACAGGAGCGTGTTTCGCAGCCGCGACGACTGAGTCAGACCGCTGGGTTAACCGTGGTTTGATGCAAGGCTGGAATCCCATGCGCGAGCAGGAGTAGGCTTTGTGCAATCCCTTGTATTCGATTGCCGGAAGGCCCCTACGCTTTTCATGTCCCGCTTCTCAACCTTTTTCAAGCTGATCGGCGTGATCGTGTTTGCCGTCGTGGCAGGCGGTGGGTCCGCATGGTGGGCGATCCAGGGTGCTGTCCAGGCGTCCGGCGTTACGAACGGCCCATGGTACACCTCAACGGCCATTGGCTCAGCGGCATCT
>JANQMQ010000281.1 GCA_028279995.1 Candidatus Phaeomarinibacter sp.
CATTGATGCTCGGAGACGCGGCCGCCGCCGGGCGCGGCGTCAAGCTGGCTGACGTTTCGGACCGGGGCCGTGACGGCCAGACTGGTGCGCGCAAGCGCGGCGACATCGGCTTTGCCGCATTGCGCGGTGGATCGGTCGTCGCTGAACACTCGGCGATGTTCGCAGCCGAGAAGGAACGCATCGTCCTCACACATATTGCAGAAGATCGCTCGATCTTCGCACGCGGGGCCGTCAAGGCGGCTCTTTGGGGCCAGGGAAAGGGCCCCGGCAGTTTCGACATGCTCGACGTTTTGGGCCTGTCCGACTTCTAGACATCAAGCACATACCTCAACAGGAGACGCATCGTGGCTCACACGCTGGTTTTGGTCCGTCACGGCCAGAGCGAATGGAACAAGAAAAACCTCTTCACAGGCTGGCGCGATGTCGAGCTGACAGAGCAGGGTCGCAAGGAGGCGACCGAAGCCGGTGATCTGATGAAGGCGGCTGGCCTGGAGTTTGACGTGGCTTATACGTCCGCCCTCAAGCGTGCGCAGGAAACCAACAAGCTGGCACTCTCAGCCCTCGGCCAGAGCGATATTCCCGTGGTCGAGAACGAAGCCCTGAACGAGCGTGACTATGGCGACCTCGCCGGTCTCAACAAGGATGATGCCCGCGAGAAGTGGGGCGAGGAGCAGGTGCATATCTGGCGGCGCTCATTCGACGTTCCTCCCCCCGGTGGCGAAAGCCTGAAGATGACCGCAGACCGGGTGCTGCCCTACTTTGATTCAGAGATCATGCCGAAGGTTCTGACCGGCACGCGGGTGCTGGTGGCGGCACACGGCAACTCATTGCGGGCACTCGTCATGAAGCTTGATAATCTGGGTCCGGACGAAATTGTTGAAGTCAATATCGCGACCGGCGTACCCATTGCCTATGAGCTGGATGACGACGGCAAGGTCCTGTCCAAGAAGATCCTGGCGGACCGCACCTACTCCTAGGCCGCCGGTAATCCGGCTCAGACCGACTGCGGTGTTTCCAGCCCCACCAGGCCCATGCCGTCCCTGCGGCGGGCCTGGGCGGCGGTGAAAGCATCTGCAAAGCTTTCCCGTTCTTCTTCCGGCAGGAATTTTCCAACTTCGACCCAAACGTCACGGGACCTCAGACGCAGGGTCCTTCCGCGAGCTGTCACGGTCATGCGGGCCTGTGCCCATGTGGGTTCCAGTTGCCAGGTCTGAATGCGGCCTGACGGGTGGACGCGCTCGATCGTGAGCGCCTTGTCGGTCAGCCGTACATGCTCAACCATGCGGCCGGCCCGGTAGTTCATGCGGAACGCCAGGTAGATCAGGGCCACGTCAAGCCCGAAGAAGCCGAAGACCGGCCAGGCTCCCATGAGCAGGAACGCGATTCCGGCGACAAAGCTGATGACACCGACAGCAATCATCACCGCCAGAAACCCCTTGGGCGGCAACGAGCGATGCGGATGCAGCACCGCGTCAAAAAAGACATGTTCGGTTTCAGCGTCGGTCATGCAGATCAAGCTAGAGCGATGGACTGGCCCCTGCCAAGCGCATGCGTCCAGATGACGCAAAATGCTGTGGCGCGGCGGGCGGCTTCAGGTAAAGTCCGACCCCATGAAACCTGCCCAACGTGAAGAGCTTTTCCGCCGTTTTCAGGAGAAGAGCCCGAACCCCGAAACCGAACTTGAGTACTCAAGCACCTACACGCTGCTCGTGGCCGTGGTCCTGTCCGCGCAAGCAACCGACATCGGCGTGAACAAGGCGACGGGGCCGCTTTTTGCGGTTGCAGATACGCCGGAAAAGATCGTCGCGCTCGGTGAAGCCAAGGTGCGCGATTACATCAAGACCATCGGTCTTTACCGCAACAAGGCCAAGAACGTCATTGCCCTGTCGGAGCAACTCATCGCCAGGCACGGGGGCGAAGTGCCCCGGGACCGTGACGCGCTGGAGGCGCTGCCGGGTGTGGGGCGCAAGACCGCCAATGTGGTTTTGAACGTCGCTTTTGGGGAAGACACCATGGCGGTCGATACGCACATCTTCCGCCTGTCGAACCGGCTGGGTCTAGCGCCCGGCAAGACGCCACTGGAGGTGGAGCTCAAACTCCTCAAGCGCATTCCCAAGCCCTACATGCAGCACGCCCATCACTGGCTGATCCTGCACGGGCGCTATATCTGCAAGGCCCGCAAGCCGGACTGCCCGTCCTGCTATGTGGCGGACCTATGCAGCTTCAAGGGCAAGACGACAGCGGAGACGGTTTCGGCGCCAAAGGCAAAGAAGCAGGCCAAAGCGAAAACAAAGGCAAAAGCCCGGAGTGCGAAGAAGTCTGCTGCAAAGGGCTAGGTGCTGGGGGCGTTGACGACCTGCCGCAGACACGGCTCGACCGGTGCAGCGCCTCCTTCAAGCTGCCGGGCATCCAGATGGGCAGATTTCACGGTGCCGTCTTCCTGAGGATAGAAAACCACCAGAAGAGAACACGTCGCCCCTGAATACCGCCAGATCCGTGCTTCGCCATCGGTCCCGTCGAATCCCGGTACGCCAAGCTGCTGTTCCACGGCTTGTGGTGTCACACCGATCAGGCTTTGCGGGTCCGGCGCGACGCGCAGGACGACGGTCCGGTTGGCAGCCGGGCTGACAAGAGAGCTTTGGCCCGCAGGTCCCTGCGGCGCGCAGGATGACAACAGGGCCAGGATGGGGGCTGCAAGCCCGATAGCCAGATTGGGAGTGAGACGCATCTTGAATTCCTGGCTGGCCCGCGATCAGGCCGTTTCGGGCACTTTGCTGTCGCGCAGCATGATGCCTTGAAGGATATGCACCATAAAGGCGGTGCCGAACAGAGGCACGAGGATATTGACAATCGGGATGGCAAGTAGCGCCGCCACCGCCATACCCGCCAGAAAGACCCGACCCGCATGACGCTTGCGCAGCTGCGTGATCTCGGCAGGTGGATAGTGCCGGACGGCTGCGGCTTCAAAGAATTCCCGCCCCAGCAAAAAACCGTTCACGACCAGGAAAATGACGAAACCCAGGCCGGGCAGCAGGAACACCAGCGGCAGGGCGAGAAGGTTGACCGCGAGCAGCACGAAAAGGCCTTTGATCCCCAGCGAGATGCCTTCAATGACGCCCTGCTTGCGTGGACCAATTCGGTCGGGAAAGTGCCGTTCTTCCACCGCCTGACCGACCTCATCCAGAAAAAGGGGGATGAAGATGGCGGTAACAGGGATCACCAGAAAGATGAGCCCGATGATCACGATGGCGTCGATCAAAACGTCAATGATGGTGTCCGCCCAGGGGATGCCCAGATTGGGTATGTATCCCGTCCCCCAGAGCCCCAATGCGCCCAACGTCACCAGGAGCAGCAGGGTCATGCCCAGGGACCGCCACAGAATGCTGCGGAACGGTTTGGAGAAAATCTGGGAGAGAGTCTTGCCAAAAGCGCTGATCATGGCGCGCACAATGCCTGATCTTTGGCGGCCCGCAAAGTCGGCCTTGTTGGTGACTGGCGCTGTCCCGCGGCGGATTCTATAGTCGCGCGCTTTTCCCATCCGCCGGCTGACGTCAGCTGCCCGTCACGGGCTGTCACATGACACCGGCACTCTTGCCCACCACACACCAAGTGAGTTTTCGCTGATGAGCGCCCCTGAATTTCACGTTGTCGGACTTGGCAACGCAATTGTCGATGTCCTGGCCCATGCGGAAGACGACTTTCTCGTCGCCCAGGGCATCGAAAAGGGGGCAATGACCCTCGTCGACGTAGCCCGCGCCAAACAGCTGTATGACGCCCTCGGCCAGACCGTGCAGGTCTCCGGCGGCTCCGCTGCCAACACCATTGCGGGCATCGGCTCGCTGGGGGGCAAGGCCGCATTCATTGGCAAAGTCCGCGACGACCAGCTGGGCACGGCTTTTACCCACGACATCCGGTCGCTCGGGGTTGCTTTCGACACGACTGCGGCAGACCGCGGCCCGGCCACCGGGCGGTGCCT
>JANQMQ010000350.1 GCA_028279995.1 Candidatus Phaeomarinibacter sp.
CATCTGCGATCCTGATGTCACAGGCCAGCGCGAGCGCAAGACCACCTGCGACGGCCGGACCGTTGATGGCGGCAATCACTGGTTTGTCCAGGTGATGAAGCGCCTGGATCACACGATGCATCCCGTCACGCATTTCTCGACCATGGGACAGTTGTTGCCGCATCAGCTCATCGCGGTCTTCGTCGGCGCTGGACACGTCCCCACCGGCGCAAAACCCACGTCCCTCGCCTGTGATGATCAGCACCCGCAACTCATCATTCTTGAGATAGGCGCCCAGTTCGCGGCAAAGCTCCTCACACATTCGCGTGGAATAAGCATTCAACTGGCTTGGGCGATTGAGTCGAACCAGACGAACATGCTCATCCGGTGTGTCTGCAATGAGTGTCTCGTGAAGTGTCATGGGCTTGCCTTATTGTGCGGGGTAGGGCGCAATTGTCAGAAAGCATAATCGAAAGCGGGTTCCATGAGGTAACCCGGTCAGGGGAAACAGATGTCTACCGTTGCAGTGCTTGGTCAGGAACTGGAAGATCTGAAGCTTGAGGTTCGTGGTAACGTCGCCATTGTCACACTCAACCGGCCCGACAAACTTAATGCTTGGACTGCTGCAATGGAAAAATCCATGCGGACAGCCCTTGTCGCATGTGCAAAAGATGATGTGGTGCGGGCGATTGTCGTCACAGGAGCAGGGCGCGGCTTTTGCGCCGGGGCTGACATGAACCTGCTCCAGAAGATTGATCCAGACGCCGGCGAGAAGCGTGAACTGGCACGGGCAAACGATGGCGCTACAGATGATTGGGACCGATCGCTCGGTCCGGACATCTCAACCCATATGGGCGGCCGCTTTGGCTATATGCCCCAGATACCCAAACCAATAATCGCAGCAGTAAATGGTCCTTGCGCCGGATTGGGGATGGTCTTTGCGCTTTGGTGCGACATGCGGATTGGGGCAGAAGACATGTTCTTTACAACGTCATTCGCGAAACGAGGTCTCATAGCCGAGCATGGTATCTCTTGGCTACTACCGGAACTCGCAGGGCACTCGGTTGCCATGGATCTGTTGTTTTCCGCCCGGCGCGTGGACGCGGATGAAGCGCGTGCCCTTGGTCTGTTGAACAATACCGTTCCGACACAGGAGCTCGTCAATGAAGCAGTGGCCTACGCACAGGAAATGGCGGATATGGTAAGTCCGAGATCTGTCGCGGTCATGAAGGCCCAGATCTGGAAAGCCAAGTTCCAATCCCTGGGCGCTGCCATTGAGACTGGCGATGAAGAGATGCAAAAGAGCTTTGCGTCAGATGACTTCAAGGAAGGTGTTGAACACTTTGTTCAAAAACGCCCGCCTCGGTTCACCGGAAGATAGGTTCTGCAAAACACAACGGCCCCGGCATTGCAGACACAATACCGGAGCCGCGTGTCCCCTCTGAAGAAGCGCCAGACTGGGCTAGGGTCATTGCCTGACAAATCCTTGGAGGGAATGGCGTGATCCGCAGCGGTTCCCTTGGAGAGATGAACCGCTACAAATCCGCTAGTGCGTTGAAAACCTAGTCCGCGGCTTTTCCTGCCAGAGCCCGCAGCGCTTCATTTTTCGAGTTGATTTTCTTCAGCTGTTCGATGCCATGGGCAGCAATGCTGTCACCAACCATCTCTTCGCCTTCCATCTGCAACTGCTTCATGTCGATGTAGGCGGCATAATTGCCGGCTGTGCGTTTGGTGATGATGCCGCACATGAGCAGCGTCTTTACAAGCACGCGGAAGATGTTGGAGGACTGTTGCATGTTTTCACGCACCTTCTCGTCCGTCATCCCTTCCATGAAAGCGCCCTGGACCCATTCCCAGTCAAGGCCGACCTGTTCATAGATGTGCTTCTTCTGGTCAGGCGATGCGAGGTTGTAGAGCAGGTTCGAGAACACCTGCCATGCCCAGTCTTCAATCTTGTTGTGCTCTTCCTCGTTCAGATGAGGAATGGTGCGGTCCGCCCAAATCTTTCCGAACTTGTGGTGGAACGCTTCATCGGTCATCGCCAGTTGAGCCAGGCGAACGATCAACGGGTCGCGACCACGATTGTAAAATGTGGCGAAGGCACCCATTGCCAGCCCCTCGATAAGAAGCTGCATGCCGACAATCTTTTTCCAGGCAAGCTTGGAATTGACGAGCTCGGTCAACGTGTCCCGGAGCACCGGGCCGCAGGCCATTGGTTTGCCAAAACGGGCGCGCACAATTTCAATGAACGCGGTAACGTGGCGGGCTTCTTCACGCGCCTGATTTGCCGCGTACTCCTGGGCACCCGGATCGCGCAGGATGTGGCAGAGCGAAGCTGAAAGTGCCATCGCACCCTGTTCGCCATGGAGGATGTTCGAAAGGGACCAGTGTGTGTCCAGATTTGTGAGCTTCACACGGTCTTTTTCGGAGAGCTTGTCCCAGACAGCGGTGCCATAGCCAACGGTCATTTCCGGGTCGACCATGAACTCGTTTTCGACGTCAAACGGCTGAGAGAAATCGATGTAACGCTTGTCCATCGGATCCCAGAAATGGTCGTGTGTTGCCGATATGATTTTGTCAAAGGCAGAGGCCCGCTCCAGATAGCGGTCGCACTCAATCATCGCTGCAAAATCGTCAGGCTCAACGGTGTTGTAGATGTTGTCCTTGGTAATCTGGTCTTTTTGAGTCTCAGCCATGGTTTCCTCCGGCTTTTTGGAGAAGCAGCACATCTTGCTTCACATGAGGAAATCATGACGCCGGCGTCACTTTTGTCGTTGATCTGTGTCAAAAGGCTAGATGCGGTCGCTCACCCGTCCGAGGAACGCCTGTGCGTTGCGAGGTTTTTTGATGTTTCGCCTTACGCGATATTAAGCATCGCAGGTGCAAGCTTCCCGCCTTATTGATCGGGAAACAAACAGATGTGGCGGTTCCTGCGCCGCCGGCCTTCGCCGGCGATTGAGCGCCTCAAGCATGAACTCGGCCGGCACGCCCTTCGCTATCTGACGGCGGGAGGCGGCGCTTTCTATTCCGTAATGTGCCTCCTGCATCTGGTGTTCCTGCCTTACCCGGCAAGCGCCATCATGGCCTCTGTTGCTGCATTGACTGCAGCAGCCTTCTTCTCAATGAGGCTGTGCCTCCACTGGGCAACGGAAACCATGGAAGGGACGCGGTCTCTCGAGGCGCTTACCCTCATTCTCATGTCGTGCGCAACAATAGCTCACGCATATGTCCAGCCAGATGCAGCAATTGCGACAACCCTGTCGCTGGTTGTCATTGCGGCCGGTCTCATTGTGCATTCAGCCATGAGTCTCGTCGGGATCGTCCTGCTATGTCTGGCTGGAGTGAGTTACGTCATCATGGCTCCGGGCGTCCCCAAGGAAATGACAGCTCACTACAGCTTTCATTTCATATTCAGCGTATCGCTGGCAATGACAGCCTTCCTTATACGGATGAAACAGCTCCGCGAGAGAGCTGCGACCGAGCTGAGGAGAATGCGGGCACTCAAAAGGTTGGAGCGCCAGAAGATGTTGATGCAAGCGACAAGCGTTCGTGCCCAAAACGCAGCCTACGAAGCGGATGCGGCCAATCGGGCCAAAAGCCAGTTTCTGGCTAACATGAGCCATGAGCTACGTACGCCACTCAATGCCATAATCGGTTTTTCAGAACTGATGGACCATCGCATCTTCGGAGATTTGGGTGACCCGCGATACCACGAGTACGCGGAACACATTCACTCGAGCGGTACGTTCCTGCTGAAGCTCGTGAACGACATTCTGGACCTGTCCAAGATCGAGGCAAACAAGTTTGAGGTTGTGACGGAGCCGGTGCAATTGCGTGAGGCCATAGAAGAGTGTGCGCCGATGATCGGTCGTCAGGCCGCTGGCCGTGGTGTTCGATTTGAGGTGAGGGAAGTCGATGCACAGGCAGTGGTGGAGGCAGACGAGCGTGGCTTGCAACAAATCCTATTGAACCTGCTGTCCAACGCAGTGAAGTTTACGCCTGCCGGCGGGGGGGTACAGGTTGGCGCATCGCGAACCCGGGCAGGGTGGCGCATTCTTGTGGAAGATAGCGGCGTTGGTATTTCGCCTGAAGACCTGCCCAAAGTCCTGGCGCCATTCGGCCAAGTCGCCAACGCCATGACACGTACCCAGGATGGGACAGGACTGGGACTGCCTCTGGCAAAGTCACTCGTTGAGATGATGAACGGTGTGTTCCACATAGAAAGTGAACCAGGAAAGGGAACCCGGGTAGAGGTTGAGCTTCCCGGGTGTGCTGTACCCGCTGCCTTGAGCTTGCAGGATGCAAGCTCCGCCTAGTGTTGGTCTCGGCAAAAATGGTGATCGGTCCCAGCGGCAGTCGGACACTAGACGCATACAGACTACCAAAAAATGAAATGGACACATTGCTGCGCCCCAGCACAGTTGATGTCAGCAGGCTCTTTGTGCGCAAGTGGCACTCTTTCACGGGAGGTAGTTTTTCCGCTACGCCTAGTTGACTCTGTCTGGAATGCTTGTTGGCCGTCACGGGGAGTTTTCCGCGGCCATATCTAGTCCGAAAACCTCACAAACGGGGATTATGCGTACATGTGTGTCAGTCGCGTAGGCTAATTGGCAGATCTAAGATTAGACACACTGCTTTGATGGAAGATCAGTAATGTGGCCTGTTGAGTGGCTACCGGCAGACAGGGGCAAAGCCGAGTTTCTCACTGATCGAATGGCACAGCAGCTACCCGCGGTTTCCTCACGCTTGCTGCACCGATCCTTTCAAGATGTGCGAGGACGGCAAGAACGGAAGCTTCATCAAACGCGTCTCCAACAATCTGAAGTCCGACGGGCATACCCTCCTCTCCGCTGCCAACTGGAGCCTGACCGCAGGGTAAACCAGTGAGATTTCCCTGGAATGTAAAGCGCGTCGCTGCATGTAACGCGTCGACATCAGAGAATCCTGTCGCCATATCCTTATCTGTGATCTTGGGCGCTACGCTAGCGGTTGTCGGAAGGGCGAGAACATCTACCATGTGAAGCAGGTCGGCAAACTGCTCTCTTAGAGATGTCCTGAGACACTGCGCATCTATATAGTCGGCCGGGCCAAATTCTTCTAACAGTGACATCATGACCTGGTTCTCGGGAACCATGCCACGCCAACCCTGGCGCTCCTGCTCAAGCAATTCGACGTATGTCTCCAGCCCGATGACGATCAAGCCTATCGCAGGGGCCAAAGATGCCAGCGGGACAGAGACATCAACGAGCTCAGCGCCCTCGTCTTCCAGCGCGGTCAATGCGGTCCGGCATGCCGCCGCGATGTCTGGATCGGCATCATCAATCTCTGACTGAAGAACACCGATTTTCAGTCCTTGAACACCACGGCCAAGGGCGTTTTGAAACTCACTGGGGCTTACGTCGGGACTACCGTTGGTTATCGGGTCAAAGGGATCAGGACCGGCACAAGCTTCGAGAAACACCGCCAAGTCATAGGGAGACGCACCCATAGGGCCAAAGTGGTCCATGGACCCACCAAATCCGTCGAGATGACGCGATACCCTTCCTGCGGTGGGCTTGATGCTGAATATGCCGTTGTAGCTTGCGGGAATACGCAGCGAGCCGCCGCCATCACAGCCCAAGGTGACAGGAGCAAGTCCCGTGGCCACAGAAACAACACTTCCCGTCGAACTCCCACCCGCGACACGATCCGCTGCATGAGCATTTCTTGGCATGTCGCGATGGGGGTTTGTCCCCATTGGTGACATCCCCATCTCGACCATTGAGGTTAGACCAAGGATGATTGCGCCGGATGATCTAAGCCGGGCAACGCTTGTGGCATCAGTGGCATCAGGCCGCTTGGACAAAAAATCCGTACCAATGCGTCCACCCGCACCCTCGATGTCCGTCATCTCCTTTACAGGGACAACAACACCGTCAAGAGGGCCCAACGGCGCGTTTGCGGCCCACCTTGCAGCACTTGCTTTGGCATCTCGCATCGCTCCTTCGTCATCCAGAACCGTGAAGCAATTCATCGACGGCTTCATAGCTCCGAGCTCCCTCGCTCTCGAAAGCGCGCGCTCGACAACTTCCGTCGGTGTAGCCGCACCGGAAGAATACAGCTCCGTCCAAGTCTGTGAACTTGGGATACCCAGTGGCAGCTGGGTAGTGTCTAGCTCACCACCAAAAGCTCGGGGCGGGCGTGCCTGGATGGGTTTGTAGTCCAGCGGCATTGGTCGCCGTGTCTCTAGACCGAGGCCAAGAAGCTCCTCAACGCCAAAGTCTTTTCTGATTTGTCGAGAAACCGCTTTCCGGATCGGAGAGAAGCGCATTGCTTTCGACGCAAACAGGAGTGAGCGGCCTGACAAGCGAGGTGCTCGAAGAGACATATCAGTAGCCTTAGTCAAGAGGACAAACGATTGGAACTACCCCAAGTAGCCGAATACCAAGTATATCCGGCAAGTCAAACATTTGGTTTAAATAAACTACCTTATGGAAATTGCAAGGCAGTTGTTGCCGTGCGCTCAGACGCACTAAGTCGTAGGGCTCGGTAGCTATGTGTCTCTATTTAGTCTCGTGATTGATCGCGAATAGGCGCTCGTGTGCATCTTCAACTAATCCGTAACTGGGCCGCGCCAGATCCTCATCCCAACCAAGGGCTCGGCCGTCAGATGATGTTGGGACCATCTTTTTCAGCCGATGACTGTTTTCTGATCGATAAGATGCACGCACTCGTTCCCAGAGCCCTACATGAACCGTAAACACTGTGGTTGAGAGAGTATCAGCTCTACTAGTTTCCTGGTTGTTCCCGGTCTTCCACCTTGCCCGGTTCACCCGGAGAGTACCGCCTCGTCTCTAGAGGCGGACATCTCCACGCGCGGGATAGTCGGTCTCGACTGCAAAATCGATGGCCAGGAGAATTTCATCCAGTGGGGGTCGGCCAAATGGGCTGTTCTGGGTGGAGGCATAGAACAGCTCTCCTTCCGGGCGCACCAGAAAGAGGCCTGGTTCACTGAACTGGGCCGGTGTCTTTTCATTTCCGGTTGAAACGTAAAGGCGCCACTCGCGGGCGTCTTCTAGGGTCAGGCCATAGCCAAGTGTGAGATGATCCAATCCCCAAGCGCCTGGGGTGCGCGCGGCACGTGCCTCGTCGTCTGTCGACACGGCCACAACACTCAAACCGCGCGATGTGAATTCATCCAGCCGCTTGTCCAGGTTGCCAAGCAGTGCTTTGCAGACGGAGCAATGCACACCCCTGTACACAAGTATCATCGTGAATGTGTCCGGCGTTTGTGCCGCAAGGGACCACTGTCCGCCCTCCAGCAATGGAAAGGTCAGATCGGGAGCCTGGCTGCGGGGCAAAATCATGATGGAATCCTTTCACTGTAAGAGGTGTGTGGTGATGTGTGGGGTCCGCACCCTCATCCGATGAGGGACCCATGGCTCACGAAGGGGCGCGCACGCACCCACAGAATGAGAAGGCCCGCGACAATGCCGATGCCGACCAGCGCCAAGGCCGTGGGCACACCCGACATGCTGGCTGTAACGCCCGCCAGAAGTCCAAATGCGGCAGGGATTAGTTGGAAGACCATGCTGAAGGCCGCCATTGTCTGGCCCCTGTGGGCATCGTCAGACAGGTGCTGCAGCAGGACGCTGACGGACGTACTGCCGAACCCAAGACCTACGCCACACAGGGCGAGCAGCAAGCCACCCAGGGCAACACTCGATGCAAAGGCAATCAGGCCTGTGGCAACACCCAGGCAGATGCCGACCAGGATGACACCCCGCCCGAAATGGCGTGTCTTTGAAACCCAGACCTGCGCAGCAAGCGCGCCAAGAAACAGGCCGCCGCCAAGCCACGAGATGATCGCACCACGCAGCAGTTCGCTGGCGCCGAGGCTCTCGACAAAGTACCGGGGTAGCAAAACCTGCAAGGGCCCCATGGCAATGAAGAAAAGAGCTGCGGCAAGAAGTGCCTGGAAGATTACCGGCTTCGTCGACAGGTAAAGCCTGAAAGTCCCGCTGAGCTTGGTGCCAGCCTGCTGTACTTTCCGGGACTGTGCACCCCAGAGCAACAGCATGCCCAGGACATGCAGAGCAACGATCGTCGCACTGAGCCCCGTCCAGCCGATGTGCGACTTTATGAAATCGACAATCACCGGCGCGAGGCCGAACCCGAGCACCGTGAGCATTGCGGTCAGTGCCGTTGCGCTTGGCAGCGTTTTTTCATTTGCAATGTCCGCGAGAAAAGTGAGACGCGCCGGTACCACGAAAGCAAGGCTCGACCCCATCACGAGCGCCAGTGCGATCATGATCGGTGCCCGAAGGTCAGGTGCGACAGACAGCGAGACCAGCAGCAATAGCCCCACCAGCGCAATAAGCGAGGCTGCCTGCCCGAGGAAGACCAGTGTCCTGCGGTTGCGGTTGTCCAATGCCTTTCCGGCAACCGGTGTCAGCACACCAATGGGCAGGAAGATGCAGAAGAAGACAATGCCCGTAAAACTCGGCGAGTCGACAAAGCTGCCACTCAGCAGGATCATTGAATAGTGAAACATGTTGGCGGGAAGAAGCGTGAGGACGGTGTTGCCGAAATAGGCCGCGAGCCCGCTGCGTTGTGATCTGCCTGTCATGCGCCATCCCAACGAAGGACGATTTTTCCCTTTGTGCGCCCGGTTTCCAGATGCGTGTAACCAGCGACGACGTCCTTCATCGGCAGGTCATGCTCCACGATGGGTTTGATCTGCCCCTTGGCGACCTTGTCGATGATGTGCTGAATGCCTGCTTCGCTTGGCTGGCAGATGGACCAGGCGAATTTGCACCCTCTCATTCCGTTCCAGACCTTCTTGCGGAGAACACGACCTGCAGCTCTCAGTCCACCAAGCACCAGTCCGTGCCGGTCTGTGTAAGGCATCATCTGGTGGACAATGGACACATACCCGCCGCCTCGCTTCACCAAACGGGCCGTCGCGTTTTCGTGCTCCCCGCCCAGGGTGTCATAGGCATAGTCGACGTCACGCACCTCGCGCCGATAGTCGCTGTCGGCGTAGTTGATGACGGTGTCCGCACCAAGGTCTTTGACCCAAACAGCATTTGACGGGCCGCATGTGGTTGTCACGCGCATGCCCAGTGCGTGGGCCCACT
>JANQMQ010000356.1 GCA_028279995.1 Candidatus Phaeomarinibacter sp.
GAAAGCGCCTTCGAGCGCATCCGCGATGAAGGCACACAGGAAGGCGTCGTGCCGGCCATGCAGACCCGCGCCCGGCTCTATGAGCTTTTGAACTACGAAGACTACAACAAGTTCGACACGTCGATCTTCAACTTCAAGGTCTGACGAAACGATAACCGGTTGAACGGCACACCGTTATGACCGGCAACAGGAGGTGAAAACCAAATGAGCGACGTACCCGCCGAAGACATCAAATACGGCCTTGCCGGTGTTGTGACCGACACCACCGCCGTTTCCAAGGTGATGCACGAGACAAATTCTCTCACCTATCGCGGCTATGCCGTGCAGGACCTGTGCAAGCACGCCGACTTCATGCAGACAGCCTATCTGCTGTGGCACGGCGAACTGCCCAACAAGGCGCAGCTTGCCCAGCTCGTGGAACAGGAAATCGGCTTCCGCGCCATTTCTGTTGATCTGCTTGCCGTCATCAAGCGCTTCAACAAGCACGCCCACCCGATGGACACGATCCGCACGGCGGTGAGCTTCCTTGGTCAGGAAGACCCGACCACGGAAGACGCAAGCCACGAGTCGAACCTCGAAAAGTCCATCAAGATGCTGGCCCGCATCCCGACCTGCATTGCAGCAGACTACCGTTGCCGCAATGGTCTGGAGCCCATCGCACCGAGCCCTGACCTGGGTTTCTCCGAAAACTTCTTCAACATGTGCTTCGGCGAAGTGCCGGCGCAGGAAGTGATCGACTGCTTCGACATCTCAATGATCCTGTATGCGGAACACTCCTTCAACGCTTCCACCTTTGCAGCTCGCGTGATCACGTCCACAACGTCTGACATCTACTCGTCAGTCGTCGGCGGCATCGGCGCCCTCAAGGGTCCGCTTCACGGTGGTGCGAATGAAGCCGTGATGCACATGATGATCGAGATTGATGACCCGGCGAAGGCTGCCCAGTGGCTGCGCGATGCCCTTGCCTCGAAGCGCAAGGTCATGGGCTTCGGCCACCGCGTTTACAAGTCCGGCGACAGCCGCGTACCCACCATGACCGAAGCTTTCTACAAGATGGCTGAAATCAAGGACGGCGCGAAGTGGGTCGAGATGTCCAAGAACCTCGCCGAAACAATGATTGGCGACAAGAACATCTATCCGAACCTCGATTTCCCCGCAGGTCCCGCCTACTACCTGATGGGCTTCGACATCCCGATGTTCACACCGCTCTTCGTTATGAGCCGTATCACCGGCTGGACGGCGCACATCATGGAGCAGGTGCCCGATAACAAGCTGATCCGCCCGCTTTCTGCCTATGTGGGTGAAGAGCAGCGCGACGTGGTGCCGCTGGACCAGCGCTCCGCTGCATAAGATCTGTTGCAAACAAACTGAAAAGGCCCTGGCATCGCCGGGGCCTTTTTTGTTCATGTTAGCGTCATGTTGAGACGCCTAGTGTCAGGGGCATACTCACCGCATCACCAAGTTCCGGGGGTCACACGATGCGCCGATTTCTTGTTACCGGCCTCGCAGCCATTGGCGCCGTCGCCGCCGCTTTCATCACCACCGCACCCGCGCACGCGCAGTACGGCGATGTCCGGTCTGCCATGAACGACCTCCAGCGCAACGCACTGAAAGACGGCTGCTGGAAACGGTATTCCGGCAATGAGCACAAACGCTATCAGTGCCTCAACGGACAGCGCCATTGGAAGAACGCACTGATTGACGGCTGCCACCAGCGCTACTCCGGCAACGGCTCCAAGCTTGACCGCTGTCTCAACACCGGCAACCTTGGCGGCGGATATTATGGCGGCAATCAGCACGGCGGCTACTACGGCAACGATCCTTATGACGACCGCTACTATGACGATGGCCCCTATGGCGACGGGTATTACGGCAATGACCCGTATTACGGCGGACCGAACAACAGTCAGGGCGGCTACTATGGCAACAACAATTCCGGTGGTGGATTCTTCGGCGGCAGCGGTGCATCCGGCCTGAGCGACCTCCAGCAGAACGCCCTCAAGGACGGCTGCTGGCAGCGTTACAGCGGCAATGAGCGCAAGCGTTACTCATGCCTGCGCGGTGAAGCCCACTGGCGCAATGCTCTGCGGGATGGCTGCTGGAAGCGCTACAACGGCAACCGGAAAAAGCTTGACCGCTGCCTGAACTATTAGAGTGCCCTCAAGCCTTCCTGGGACGCTGTAGCCTTCTGGCCAATAGCCATCCGGCAAGCGATCGCAGGCCAAGGTCAGACCTGATCTCGAACTCTTCATAGTGGAAGGCGCCCCGCCGCAGCCCTTTCGCCACAAGGCCTTCCTTCAGCGCCTTGCGCATTGGTTTCGGCCCACAGAAATGCGCATTCACATGTCCCCCGACGCCGCCGACCGCGTCTGAAATCCTGTCAGCGGTCAAACGTTTGGACACCGATGAATCCACGACATGAAGCGTCAGCTGCGGATCGACAGCGGCGGCGGCCTCAAGCTCTCGCAGCCCCACCGCACCTTCCGCAGACTGGACGCAGTTGAAAAGATGCGTCGGCCGTGGAACAGGTTCCCCCCGCCCGGACCAGGCCAGAA
>JANQMQ010000367.1 GCA_028279995.1 Candidatus Phaeomarinibacter sp.
ACCATCGCCTGCCTTGTACCCCCTGCCCGCTGCCTTCGTGCGGCCACGTGCTTCCATGCGTGTCACCTCCACATGCCGCTTTGCAAAGGAGAGGGAAAGGAACAGGAACATCGAGAACACGAGCAGCCATGGTGAGAACACCACCCCCGCCAGCACAACCCCGAAGCCAAGCCGCACTGTAAACAGCGTCGCGAGAACAGCAGCGTCCAGCAATTCTATCTTCTTGAGACTGAACGAGTAGGCCAGCGTCAACACGAGATAGAGCGTCAGGAAGCCAATGGCGATCGGGCCGACCCAGGCCGCGATGGCATAGGCCGCTGCCATACCTGTCGGTATCAGCATCAGTGCATGGGCGATCTTGAGACGTCCTGAGGCCAGCGGCCGGTGGCGCTTGGACCAGTGCCGCCGGTCGTCCGGCAGGTCAAAGAGGTCATTCAGCAGGTAGGTTGCCGAGGCCAGAAGTGACAAGGCAAGGAAGCCTGCGGCCGCGAGCATCCACGCCTGCACGTCGAACAGCAGACCGCCCAGCATCAGGGGCGCAAAGATGAGACCGTTCTTGGCCCACTGGTGGAGCCGCAACACCTTCGCCGCGAACTTCAGCCCAGTCGCAGGGCGTTCGAAAATCTCGACCGGCTCTCGCACGGCCCGCGCGGCACGCAGGACGCCGGGGGTGGGATTCACCACCAGCGACTGACGGGCGGCTTTCCATACAGGCACGTCCGCGCGGCTGTCACCGGCATAGGCGAAGCCCCGGGGAAATGCTTCCACAAGCGCCTCGGCCTTGGCGGTGGACTTGAGGTTGGTGGCCCCGTCGCTCGCAAAGACGCGGTTTATGAAGGGGAAGCGTTTTTTGATGCGGTGCGCGACAAGGCGGTCCGTCGCCGTTGCAAGGTGGATTTCCCTGCCCAAGGCGGCTTCACGGGCCGCATAGCTCACGAGGTCTTCGGTCGCCGGCAGTCCGTCCACATCCAGCACAGCGTTTTCCGCCAGCTTCTGTTTCAGAACGGCACGCCCACGCAGGGCCCATGCAGCAACCTGGAACAATCGGAAAGGGTTTTGCCGGACATAGGCAATGAATGTCTCGAACAGGATGTCGGTGCGGATGAGCGCGCCATCGAGATCGAGAACGAGCGGCAAATCCGCAGATTTGTCGGCATTTTGGAGCATTTGCGCAGGCAGAACCGCGCGCTGAGCATCAAGACTGGCAGGCATCTGGAGGGCTTCCTGCTTGTTGAACCTCCCCTCAATTGTGCAGGAGGGGTGCCAAAGACCCGGTTAAGGCCGTCGCGCCCACCAATGCAGCCTCAGCGCTGCTTCCGGCATGGATTTTGTAACCCTTTCAAACAGACAGAGTTTCAGACCCAAATTTGCACACCGGACCCCCGTCATGCGTACCGACGCACACTTTGCCAAATATCTGATTTTCGCCGGATCCCTTGCTGTTCTTGCGGCGGGCCTCGCGCGGGAAGCATTTGTGCTGAATGTCGGCGTCGGCACCATTGTGCAGGACCTGAGGCAGTTCAATCTGGACGCCGAGAACAGCGTTCCGGCCTGGTGGGGCTCCTCAATGATGCTGATCGCGTCGTTGCTGCTCTATGCCCTTTCAGCACACGCCTGGCGCTCCGGTGACATTCTCTGGCGCCTAT
>JANQMQ010000369.1 GCA_028279995.1 Candidatus Phaeomarinibacter sp.
CGCCGTGACCGCCGCAGGCGTTCATGCGCAGTTCTCGCAGGTTGTCCGCGAGCGGTCGAAAGGGCGCAAGGGGCCGGATCTGATCCTGTCCTCGGAAAACCATTACGGTGCGTTCGAGGCTGCCTTGCAGTCCATACAGCGCGTTACGAATGGTGGCGGCCAGGGCAAGCTCGGCTTTCCGTCTCTCAAGTTCTACGGCGGGGGCCGGTCCCTTGACGTGGTGCTTGAGGGCGGCATTGGGAGCTACATGCCCGACAACGTGACCTACGTCTTGGACACCAAGTCGCTCTGCATGCGGTATCACCCGCAGCGGAACTTCTCGAAAATGGGCGGCAAGCAACGGCCCATCAACCAAGACGCAATCGTGCAGCAGATCGGGTTCATGGGCGAATTGACCATGCGCGATCCGCAGCACATGGCGAAACTGTACTAAGGAGGGCATGACATGAGTGGTCCCATGGCTGGCGTCGATTTCGACGGCGCATTCACAGCAAAAACTCGCGGCCCTGTGGGGACTCCGTTTTCCCTTGGTCAGCGTATGGAGGACGCAGACGGCAATGTGTATGTCTACGTCCAAGCCGATGGTGCCGTTGCCGCTGGTGACGTGGTTCTGTTGACGGAAGCCTTTCAGGCCGACGCGATTGACACCACAAACTCGGCGGCTGCCATTGGTGACAAGGTTGGCGTGGCGAAAGGCACGTTGACCGACAATCAGTATGGCTGGGCGCAGATTTATGGCGTGGCAAGCGCCATTAACGCTGCGACCGGGGCAACCGCCAATACCGTGCTGAACACCACGGCAACTGCGGGCCGTCTCGATGATGATGCAACGACTGGTGCGGAAACGATCACTGGCCTTTACATCACCGCGACTGCGGCCTCGAACACGGCGGCGGGTATTCTGAATTACCCGTTCATCAACGCAACACTGTAATAAGTTGGGCGGGGCTTTCGGGCCTCGCCCTTCTTCGCATTCCCTCAGAAGGACAAGATCAATGCAAGAACAAGACAAGGGCCTATCGGTTCAGTTTTTCCTGCACCCGCAAGAGAACCCCCGCAAAAGCAAGGAGGCTGGGCGCCCCATTTTCGATGAGATCGAAATGGTGAGTATCGCCGCCCCGGGCAACACCAAGAGCGAGGTTGTCGCCTTTGCGAGTTCCGAGCACTATGACAGCAACGTTCAAAAGCAGTGGACGTATGCCGAGCGTTTCCCGGAACACTACGACGCCTTCAAGCGCGGCCTGGACTCTCAAGTTCAGGGAACGCCGCTAAGCGAAGTCGGTTTCCTGACGATCGCCCAAAAGGCCGAATTGAAGGCCAAGAAAATCGTGACGGTCGAGCAATTGGCGGCAATGGCCGATCGGGACATCAAGAAGATGGGCATCGGCTTCCGCGAGCATGTGGACGCCGCCAAGGCGTATCTGGACGTGTCCTCGGGCACCTCTGAACTCGCCAAGGAAATGGAGGAACTGCGCCGCCAGATCGCAGAGTTGAAGGGCGGGCAGGAACGATCAACAGAAGAGACGGGATCGCAGTTCGCGGCCATGGAGGAAGAGGATCTGCGCAACATGCTGCAAGACGCTGGTGTGCAGGTGGATGGCCGCTGGAAAAAAGCCCGTTTGGTCAAAGAGGCTGACACCCTGCACTCAAAGGCGGTGGAGGCCGCCTAAGTCATGGCCCGCACGGTCCTGCAAATCATCCAAGACGCAACACCGCGTTTGGGCATTAGCTCGCCTAGCGCGGTGTTCTCTGCAACCACTCAGACCGAGTTGGAGTTGCAACGCGTCATTAAGGATGCCGCTGACACGATCTTGCGGAAACATGATTGGTCCGTGCTGAAAGTCCTTCAAACGCATGTGGGTGACGGAACGACAACCAGTTTTGCCCTGCCGAGTGATTATCTGCGAATGCCGAAGGACGGCAAGATATGGTCAACGCGGTGGCAGCACCCGCTCTGGCACATCACAACAGAAGACTACCTGAACCTCGATGTTCGGGATTATGACATCGTTACGGGGGCCTGGACGCTTCTGGGCGGGAATGTGGTCTATCGCCCGGCTTTGACAACGGGAGAAAGCGCGAAGTTCTACTACGTGTCGCATAATGTCGCCGCTGATTCCGGTGGGACGGCGAAGGAACGCTTCACAGCGGACACAGACACGTTTCGGCTTGATGACCGTGTTTTGGAACTGATGTTCATTTGGCAATGGCGCCACAAGAAGGGCTTCGATACGCCAGACGATCTGGACCAAGCAAATACAGCACTCGGGCAGGCTATCACAAGAGACAAGGGCGCGCGGGTTATCACGCAGAGGTCGCGGAGCAATTCGCGGACAAATGTGGCCTACCCTAGGGAAGTGACCACATGAGGCCGCAAAGCCTGCGGAGTGAAACACTTAGCCTTCCCGCGCCAACGGGCGGTTGGGTGCAAAACCGAAACCTCCGCGAATCCGGTCCAAATCAAGCCGAAGTCTTGGACAACCTGTTTCCCACCGCCAGGGACGCAGTTTTAAGGGGTGGGTCGGCAAGAGTGGCCCGGGTGCCGGGTGGTGTGACGGCACTCATGCCCTATGATGCTGGCAATACGCAGGTTCTTGTGGCCGCAACCGCAACAACTCTGACGGTGATTAACAACTATCTTGAAATCCCGTCTATCGGCTTCGGCGTGCCCCACGATGACGATAGCCTGTTTGACGATGGGGTTGGCTATGACCTGGGCATGGAGGACGCGGACCTAACCGGGCTCTCAAGTGGGGACTGGTCGCATACCCAGTTCGCCAACAGCAGCGGCGAATATCTCTATATGACCAATGGGTCGCCTTATACGTTCAACGGGTCAACTGTTTCGGCTCAAACCGTATCAGGCCCAAGTGGAAGCCTTCCGGCGGTCTGGAACTTCGGCAAACGCATCTTCTTTGTTGAAGAAAACACGCTATCGGCTTGGTATCTTGACGTAAACGCGATTTCAGGGGCGGCGACGGAATTTCCGCTACAAGGCGTCTTTAGCCAGGGCGGCTCTTTGCTGTTTGGCGCAACGTGGTCTCTGGATAGTGGCGAGGGCCTGGATGACAAGTGCGTCTTTGTCACCAATCTAGGTGAGGTGGCGGTCTATGGCGGGTCAGACCCGTCAAGCAACTTCCAGCTGGAAGGTGTGTATCAAATCGCGCGCCCCACGGGCAAAAACGATTGGTTCCGGTCGGGTGGTGATCTCGCCATATCGACCGAAGAAGGCATTGTGTCGATCGGGACGGCGGTTCAGCGCGACCGTGCTGCGTTGGGACAGGATGCCATCACCTTCCCGATTGAAGAGCCTTGGGTTGATGCTATCGCGAACAGGACTTCCGAAGCCCGGTTTGGGTTGGTGTTTTGGAGAAAGGGCGGGCGGCTCTTTGTTCACGGCATTCAAGACAAGGGCGTCAAGGTTCAATACGTGATCAATGCCCAAACTGGTGCGTGGTGCCGGTATGTCGGGTGGGACATGCAGGCTGGTTGTGTGCTGGATGGGCGGCTCTATTTCGGCGATGCGAACGGATACATTCATCTGACCAATGTGGGCGGGACAGACAGCGGCGATGCGGTCACTGCTACCTATGTCAGCCGATTTGACCTAGCGGATAACGTGGGCGGCAAGGAAGCCCTACATGGACGGCTGGTTGCCCGGTCCAGCGCTGATGTGAATCCTGCGATCTTTGCTTGCGCGGATTACATTGTGACGTTGCCGGGTTCTGTGAATGGAACCGCTGGCAGCCGGGGCGCGGCGTGGGATACCGCGACCTGGGGCAACTTTGTTTGGGGCGGATCAAGTCCCACGGTAGCTGTGCAGGAATGGCAAGCTGTGTCGGCTTTGGGCTCTTCTCTCGCGGTGGGGGCTCAGATCAAATCCACCGGCACTGAGCAATGGGATTTCGCCTTGGCGGGCATGGATCTGGTCTATCGCCAGGGCAACTTGGCGTGATTCAGCTGTCCTGGGGCAACGGCCCTGAGGCAGCTGAGTTTGTGACACAAGCGGCGAACGCGCCAGATAGGGATTTTGGCGAGTTTCAGGCGCTCTGCGGTTTTCAAAATCACCGGATCGTTGGAGCGATCATCGTTCACGACTGGAATACCGAGGCGGAGACGGTGGAGGTCTCGATCGCCTCGATTTCGCCGCTGTTTCCCAACCGCAGGGCGGTTCGCACGGTCGCAGAGTTTGTTTTTAACCAAATGAGTTGCCAAGCAGCCATTCTGCGAACGGATGAAGACAATGACCGCGTAAGGCGGTTAGGGCGCTCAATCGGCGCTTCGGAATACCTCATTCCCCGATTGCGGGGGCGCACGGCCTCAGAAGCCATCCTGATCATAACAGAAGAAGCGTGGCGGCAGTCGCGCTGGGCAGGATGCCGTGAAATCACCAAAAGCTCCTGCGCCGCCTGATCCTAAGGATACAGCGCAGGCGCAAACCGGTACAAATATCGGGACAGCGATCGCCAACACAACCATGGGGATGGTTGACCAAAACACCCCCTATGGCAGCCTGTCCTATGAGCAAACCGGGACTTATCAATACACAGATCCTTATACGGGACAGACCTACGATCTGCCGACCTACACGGCAACAACGCAGCTGAACGATCAGCAGCAGTTGACGCTGGATCAGTCGCAGCAGGCAGAGACAAATCTTGCGACGATTGCTAATAATCAGTCGGACTTCCTGATTGATTATCTGTCGGAACCTGCGGATCTTCTGAATGAGGATGTTGAGGCCAATCTTGTGGACCTCGCGTCACGCCGGGTTACGCCCCGCGTCGAGCAGGAGCGCGCCGCGCTGGAAACGAGGCTGGCCAACCAGGGCCTTATGCCGGGATCGGCGGCATGGGATGCAGAAATGCGCCGCTTTGGCGAGACCGCGAACGACGCATACAACCAAATCTACCTGCAAGGCCGGTCGCAAGCGCTGAACGAGGCCGTGACGGAACGCAATCAGCCAATCAATGAAATCACCGCGCTTCTGACGGGCTCACAGGTCGAAAACCCGACTGTGGCGATGTACACCCCTCAAGGCGCTGCAACAACAGATGTCGCTGGACTGATCAACACCAATTACAACCAGCGATACGGCAATTGGCAGAACCAAATGGGGCAGCGCAATAACATCATGGGCGGGCTGTTTGGTTTGGGCGCCTCGGCGATCACCGGGGGGCTGTTCTGATGAGTTTCATCTTCGGCGGCAATACTGGCCTGACCTATGACCAATTACAGGCCCGTCGCCGCGTGGCCGATGAGATGCTGTCCGCCAACACGCGAACGCCCAGAAACATCGGCGAGGGTCTTCATGCTGTTGGCAGAGCCCTAGCGGCGCGTGGGATCAATCGGCGAGCCGCCGAACGTGAAGATGAGTTGCGTGGTGAGTTCAACCAGCAATTTGACGGCTTGTTTGGGGGCACTTCCCCAAGCCCATCGGTTAGCGCGCCAACAGGTGATATGGCGGGGCGTATTCGGTCGGGATTGATTGAGCGGGGCCTGCCGGAACATGTTGCAGATGGTTTCGTTCTCAACATGCAGGACGAAAGCGGGCTGAATCCAGGGATCAATGAAATCAGTCCGGTTGTTCCAGGGTCTCGGGGTGGGTTTGGCCTCTATCAACTGACCGGACCTCGCAGAGTGGCATATGAGCAGTTCGCGGCTCAGCGCGGCGTCGATCCGGCAGACGTGGACGCGCAGCTTGATTTCCTTGTGCATGAGCTTCAAGGCCCGGAAAGTGCGGCGGCAAGGTCTATCTTCGCAGCCCAGGACACGCCTACAGCAGCAGCAGCGATCCTAAACGACTTTCTGCGCCCGGCAGAAGAACACAGGGCTTCGCGTGAGCGCCGGTATCTGGGTGGGGCGCAGCCAAGTACCGATATGCGCCGGATCGCCGAACTTGTTGCGGTGGGTGGTAATCCCATGGCGAACCCGGCCCAGCAAGCCGTCATTCAGGCGATGATTCAGCAGGAAATGAGCCGTGGCCAGCCGATGAGCCCCATGGAGCAAGTCCAGCTTCAACTTGCGCAGGCCGAATTGGCGCAGATGCAAAATCCGCAGCCGGAACGGACCCCGCGAATCCTAAACTACGAATATGCTCTTGGTGAGGGCATGACGCCGGAACAAGCGCAAGAGTTTGCTGGGGGCGGTGGCCAAACCATCAATATTGGCCCACAGGGACAAGAGTTTGCCCAGCCCGTCACACCAGCTCAAGAAGCCGTAGACGAGGCCTTTGCGGAGTCATATGTCGAATGGACGCAAGGCGGCGGTGCGGATTATCTCTCGCAGATTGCGAGGATCGAACAAACAGCCGACCAATTGGAGGCCATCGCAAGCGGCCAGAGTGTCGCCAATCTCACCGGTCCTGGCATCGGTAGCGTCCCGGATACAATTGGGGCGATTGCCAACCCAGAAGCCATTGATGCGCGTGAGCGTGTCGAAGAGGTTGTGCAGCGAAATCTTCGCCTTGTTCTTGGAGCGCAGTTTACCGAGCGTGAGGGTGAGCGCCTCATCGCGCGCGCATACAATCCTCGTCTTCCAGAAGCACAAAACGCGGCTCGGTTGCGCCGTCTCGCATCCACAATGAGGGCGGCAGCGGAATCGCGCCAAGAGCAGATCGACTATTACCAGCAGCACGGAACGCTGACGGGTTGGGCCGGTCGGGCCTACACGATGGACGATTTCTACGCGGCTGTGGATGAACCCGAACAAGAGGCATTGGACATACCCGCCGCTCCCGAGGGCTTGGGCTACACGCCGGAACGCTGGCGTGAGGTGTGGGAGAGTATGCCCGAAGAAGACAGGGCGCTTTTCCGATGACGATGACGCAAGCCCAGATGGAGGCCATTCAAAGGGCCGAACGCGGCCTGACGGCTGAACAACGCGCAGCCATTGAGCGCGCAGAAGGGCAGCAGGTCGATGCTGTGACGGGGGAGCCCATGGCGGCGCGCCCACCCCGTGCCGATGAGCCGATGGGAGCCGTTACGCCGCAGACCAACACAAACCTAGCTGAGCAAGTGGGCTCAGGAGTCAATGAAGGTCTGGCAGCGGGTTTTGGGCTGCCCGTGGATGCTGCGACGGCGCTGATCAACGGCCTGACCAATCGCGGGCAAGACTTGCAGATGGGGTTTAACCCCGAAACAGGCGAGGTGTCTGTTGCCGAGCGAGATGCGTCAGGTCCGACAATCTCAAACCCCGTTGGGGGGTCTGCGCAGCTTCGTGAGGTGCTGGACCCACTGATTTCGGACGTGGATCCCCAAACAGCGGCCCAAAGGTATGGCCGGGCATTTGGGCAGGATGTCGGCGCATCGGCAGTACCCCTTGCTGGCGCAATGTCTCGCGCGGCTAGGCCCATGTCCGTTCTCGGGCTGGAAATGGCCTCTTCGGTGGGAGCAAGTGGTGCTCAGCAGGCCGTGGAGGACGCTGGCGGTGGGGCGGTGCCGCAGGTTGTTGCCGCACTTCTTGGGGGCGGGGCACCCATTGCGCTCGCTCGGCAGTCTCGCCCGGCCCCGACTGCACCGTCGATTGACGATGTGCGCGCCCGTCAGGAGGCCGCATATGCGACTGTGGATGCGTCGGACGCGCGTATGCCGCAAGAGGCCCGGGACGAACTATTGGCCGCAATACGATCGCGAACACAAGCCGATGACCTTGACGTTGTTCTGCACCCTCGCGCCAATCGGATGCTGGAGCGATCTGAGACCTTGCCTGAGCAACCAACGATAAGTGACGTTGAGCGGTTGCGGCGCGCAGTCGGGCGCGATGTTGCGGGCGCACCAGACCCGAGCGAGGCGCGCATCGGTATGGGTATGCGGGACGAGATAGACGATTTTATGCGACGTGTCGGGCAGGGCGACTCTGCTGAAGGCACCCCGGGCTCAGTTGTTGATAGTCTTGTTGAGGGCCGCGCAGCGACACGCCAAGTCCATGCTTACGACGACATCTTTGGCGATACCGGAGCAACAACCAGGGCAACCCGCCGGGCGGCCACCAGCGGGACGGGTGGAAACGAAATCAACGCTGTTCGGCAGAATATTCGGGCGATCTTGGACAATCCACGGCGCAGGCGCGGTTTCACTGGCCCCGAACTAGAGGCGATGGAAGATATTGTGTTTGGAACGCCCAGTATTAATGCCGCTCGATTGCTGGGTAGGCTGTCGCCCACATCAGGCATGGGGCCACTTGCGACACACTTTACCGCCCAAGGTGCTGGCGCCGCACTCGGCGGGCTTTCGGGCTTTGCGCTTGGCTCTGCACCTGGGGTTATAGGAATGGGCGCGCGATCTCTAGGTGAAGGCATGCAGCATCGTCAGGTGGACCGGTTAGGGGATTTCATCCTCAACGGCGGGCCAGTTGGGGGCAGAGGCATGACCGATTCAGAAATGCGAGCGTTTATCGCCTCTTTGATTGGCGTCGGCGCGCAGCCCTACGATCAGTAACAGCTCGAAAAACACCATACGGACCCACCAACGCCAAGGGAATGGCAAGAAGCGGGTTTGGATTGGGGATTACAAGCGCCAAGACGATACACGCCAAACAAATGGCGACAAACGTGAGTTCGGTAGCGGCTCGCATCATATCAGCCCCCAAATTCGTCCGGTTCATAACCCATTGGCCCAAAATGGCCCCGTTAGCCCCAACTAGCAAGGGCTGAAATCCCACACTTACCGCAAGGAGACCGCCATGCCTCGTGACGGTTCGGGCAGCTATTCTTTGCCCAATGGCTCTCTGGCAACAACTGGACTGACGGCCACTGCATCGCAGCACAATACGCCGATCCAAGACCTGGAAGCCGAAAACAACGTTGACCGACCCATTGTTGCGGGTGGCACGGGTGCCAGCACAGCAAGTGGTGCGAGAACCAATCTGGGTTTGGCCATCGGGTCGGATGTGCAGGCGTATAACGCCAATCTGGCGTCCCTGTCTGGTCTAACGCTGGCGGCGGATCGAGGCCTTTACTCGACAGCCGCGAACACTCTGGCCCTGTTCACCCTGACCTCTGCGGGCCGTGCTCTTTTGGATGACGCCAGCGCCTCAGCGCAGAGAACGACACTGGGTCTGGGCACAGCGGCAACGCTCAATGTCGGCACCGGCAACAACAACGTGGTTCAGCTGGACGGCTCGGGGAACCTGCCAGCCGTGCCCGGAGGCAATCTGACAGGCGTTGCGAAACCCCTCGATTTTGAGGACGAGCAGGCCACCACAAGTGGGTTTGCATGGTCATTCACCAGCCTTCCGGCCGGTCTGACAGAAATCGAGGTTTACCTTCTCGGCGTCAGCCTCACGGACACCACAGACTTGCTCATTCAGCTTGGGGATAGCGGTGGAATTGAAGAGTCCGGATATGACGCCTACGCCAGCGTTTCCGGGGCGTCAGCCACGGCAAGCAACGGCTTCATCCTCAACCGGGCAGCCGCCGGGGATGCGCATCGGGGCATATACACCCTTCGAATGATCGGCTCCAACAAGTGGATTGGCTCCTGGTCTGGTGTGTTGCCGGGCCTGTCTGCTGCGGGGGGCGAAAAGACCCTTTCCGGCGAACTCACGCAATTGCGGCTGACCCGTGATGGCGGATCGGCAACCGGTGACGCCGGATCAATCGCCATTGGCTATCGGTAAGAGGTAAATATGGGCATTCCTTATTCCGGTGCGGATCAGATTTTCCGCGATTTCGAGGGCTCTGCCGCTCATCGGCCAGACAAGACCCAAATTCGCGCGTGGGGCCAATACCTGGAGTCCGCGCATCGGCACCGCTTTAATACGGTTTCCGCGCTTACTGCCGACAGCGCCCTCACCCTGACAACCGACCAAGCGGGAACCGTTGCCGCTGGAGATTTGGTTGCGGCTGGGGATATGACTTACGAGGTAGCCCTGGGGACGGCAACCGATCACCATGTGACCACAGCGGGTGGTGTCAAACTATACGAGGCAGGCACAAAGTACACGACCCGCGCACGTCTGGCCGAGTTTATCGCGCGTGGGAATACGCCCGAAGACGGAGTGACCTATACAGCAGGCAGGCTCTCCTTTGAGGGCTCAACAGGTGCTACGGATATCTCCGATATGGGGGGACTCATTCCTCAGGATATCGAGATTGAACCTGACCACTTCG
>JANQMQ010000372.1 GCA_028279995.1 Candidatus Phaeomarinibacter sp.
GGTGCGCTGGGCGGCAGGGAGTGATCGCGCGCGATCACGGCCAGCACATCGACGCGCTCGGGCGTAAGGCGGCAGACAAGACGTCCAACGCCTTCAACCGCGACCTGAGCAAGATCCTGTTCTAGGCCTCCGGGAAGGGCCCGGATGGATGCCTGATGTCGTGTGGGAGACTGGAGCGCGTCCGCGACCGACCGAACGGCGCCTTGCGCCGACTGCGGCAGGGCAGCAAGCGCTCTGAAAGCGGTACGGCTGTAAAATAGCGGGGTCACCAACGCGGTCCATCTTGTTTCGGGCGATCTTGGCCGCCTCCGGACCACGATATACGATTCGTGACATCCCGGCGTCTTGCGTTAGGCTTGGCCCATGTCCACACAGCAATCAGCCCCTGAAACACCTCCCGTTCCACGGCTTACCGCCGCGACGCTTCCTGGCTATCTCAAGGATCGCGCGGCTTCCCGCATGGGCCTGTCTATCGAAGAGCGGCGTGCCGCTGTGGACGAGAACGCCCGGATTTTTCCGACCGACGAAGATATCCGGGTTGAGACCGCGGATGCCGGCGGCGTCGCCGCCGAGTGGCAGATCGCACCGGAAGCAGACAGCAGCAAGTGCCTGATCTACTTCCATGGTGGCGGATATGTGTTCGGCTCATCCACATCCCATCGCCACCTCAGCAGCCGTATGGCTCGGCTGTCGGGCATGAACTGCCTGAGCGTTGACTACCGCCTGGCCCCCGAAAACCCGTTCCCGGCAGCGGTGGATGATGCGGTGGCCGCGTATCAGTGGCTTCAGGGGCAGGGCATCTCCGCATCGAACATTGCGCTGGCCGGTGACTCCGCCGGAGGTGGCCTCGCCGTGGCCTTGATGCTGCGCGCGCGGGACGAAGGCATGTCTCTACCTGGAGCCGCTGTCCTGCTTTGTCCGTGGACGGACATGGCGTGCAACCGGCCGAGCTATACATCGCGCGCCAGCATTGACCCCTCAATCACACAGGCAGGCATTCTTGAGTCTGCCTCGGCCTATCTCAATGGAGCACCGGCGGATACACCGCTGGCGTCACCCGTCTATGCGGATTTGTCCGGCCTGCCCCCCTGCCTGGTGCAGGTGGGTGAGCGTGAGGTTTTGGTAGATGATGCCCGCGACCTGGTCACCGGCATGCGCCGCAAAGGCACGGTCGCAGAGCTCGAAGTCTGGGATGGCATGGTGCATGTGTGGCACGCCTTCCATCCGGTGCTGGAGGAGGGCCGCCAGGCCGTGCAGCGTGCTGCTGACTTTCTGCGTGGCGAAATGACCGCCTAGCTGCGCCAGCGCAGGACTGTCTTTTCCGGCACCGGATTCTTGAACGGTCGCCCTTCCGCCCGTGCTCTGTCCCACTCAGCTTTCATGCTGAAGTACCACTTGCCCTGAATGTCTGCCTCATTGATGAGCATCAGCCGGGGATCAAACTTCAGCCCCTGTTGCATGATGTTTGCAATGTCCGCATCCTGCTTGAGGAAGTGGTACATGAAGGGCTTGAACACGGGCGCCAGAAAATTCAGGACGGGATTGGTCGTGTAGAAACTCTGCGTGATCTCGGTTTCTTCCGGTCCAAACGGGGTCACGGTCGTCATGCCGACAAGATGATGCTTGCCCGCCGTAATGTGCTCTATGCGAACGCCGGGAATAAGAAAACTGATCTCCGTTTTCACATCGCCGCCGAGCAGTGAATAGATCTTCGAGTTTGCAGAGGGCTTGTGACCGACCATCACAAAGCCGTTTTTCACCGGCGCAAACTCCTTGGCCTTCTCGCGCATTCCGCTTTCATCGCGCCAGAACCAGTTCTTGTGCACAAAGGGGCCGTGGGCCGGGTCAATCAGCCCGATAACTGCGTTGTCCACATGGCAGTTGAGAAGAAACTTCTGGTATATGCGCGCCGGGCCGTCGCCCACGCCGGGCATGACTGGTGGTCCGTCCGTAGGTTCGGCCGGGTTGCGCATGTCTGAGGGCACAAAGACCCATAGCGCGCCCTGCTGCTCGCGCAGCCGGTAGGACGTCACCGAAATCTTGGTCGGATCCATGTCCTGCCCCTCATAGAGGGACGGGATGTGTTTGCAGACTCCGTCTGTGCCAAACCGCCATCCATGATAGGGGCACTGGACGGTCGGTTGATTGTCGGTATCCACAAAGCGCCCGGCAGAGAGGGGCACGCCACGGTGCGGGCAGATA